>NZ_JAOQJM010000048.1:0-440 GCF_025566865.1 Blautia acetigignens | reverse complement strand
TTCCGGTGTCGATGCGCTTGTGGGAAACACCCGTTCCCATCCCGAACACGACGGTTAAGACGCAGGCGGCCGATGGTACTGCATTGGAGACGATGTGGGAGAGCAGGCGGGCGCCGGATCAAAGAAAAAAACAAGCGGGAAGCTTGTTCATATAGAAACAGACATCAGTAAGGGAGTTCTGTCGGAAACAGAACGGTAAAAGACGAAGATTGAGAGACTGGTGTTAACCCGGTCAGCAGGGAAGTGCTGTTATAGATAACTGGTTTTACCAGTGATTAGAGGTTTTAAATGGCTTCATTTAAGATTTCTAATGACTGATAAAATATCAGTCAATAAAGAAACATCATGTACCTTGAAAACTGCATACATGTAAATTTGATTAAAGTTAATCAAATATCCTTGATACAAACGTTAAAACGTAAGATAGGAAGACATCGATT
>NZ_JAOQJM010000047.1:0-502 GCF_025566865.1 Blautia acetigignens | reverse complement strand
AATCGATGTCTTCCTATCTTACGTTTTAACGTTTGTATCAAGGATATTTGATTAACTTTAATCAAATTTACATGTATGCAGTTTTCAAGGTACATATCTGACTGATATTTTATCAGTCATTAGAAATCTTAAATAATCTTATTTAAAACCTCTAATCACTGGTAAAACCAGTTATCATAACAGCACTTCCCTGCTGATCGGGTTAACACCAGTCTCTCGATCTTCGTCTTTTACCGTTCTGTTTCCGACAGAACTCCCTTACTGATGTCTGTTTCTATATGAACAAGCTTTTCACTTGTTTTTTTCTTTGATCCGGCGCCCGCCTGCTCTCCCACATCGTCTCCAATGCAGTACCATCGGCCGCTCAGGTCTTAACCGTCGTGTTCGGGATGGGAACGGGTGTTTCCCCTGAGCGCATCGACACCGGAAATATTCGGTTATCGGCTTCCTTATTTTATTAAGTCAGCCACTTGATAACTCAACAGTAAAACACATCTTCTCT
>NZ_JAOQJM010000046.1:0-710 GCF_025566865.1 Blautia acetigignens | reverse complement strand
GAAAGTATAGTAGTTTTTGTAAGGTGCAGCCGATCCATGAAATTCAAGCCTGTCATTTTCCCAGAGCTGCTTAAGTTCAGCCATATATTTTCCACGAAATATTTTGGAGATCACCTTAATCGGAAGAAAAAACTCTTTCCCGTTGTCTTTCCAATGATTTTTCACATCCAGCCCTCCACCAAGAACAATCGCAGGGATATGAGGATGAAAATTCATGGTACTTCCCCATGTATGGAGGATACAGATATAGCCGATATCAGTCCCGAGATATTTACAATCAGCAGCAAGTTCACTGAGAGTATCTGAAGCCGCATGATAAAGAGCAGTGTATAAGACTTTCTGGTTGCTGTAGATAATGGGATTAAGTTCTTCCGGAACTGTAAAAACCACATGGAAATAAGGAGCATCTAAGATATCCTCACGCCGTGCATCTACCCACTTTTCTTTTGGAAACTCCTGACACATAGGACAGCATCTGTCACGGCAGGAGTTATAGTGGACTGATATGCAGCCGCAGTCCTCGCATACGCTTACATTCACACCAAAGGCGCCGGTTTTGCAATTCATGATGTGATAAGCGGCCTTTCGCTGAGCGGGAGAAATACTATGTGTGGATTCAAAAGATGGATAAAAACGATGAAAAACATCCTGAATCGTACAATCCTTACTCATGATTCACCACCTTCCGGGTTGTCGAACGGGCTGCGGAT
>NZ_JAOQJM010000045.1:0-872 GCF_025566865.1 Blautia acetigignens | reverse complement strand
TGTCTTGCCATATACTCCTTCCTCCCGTGACGGGCATACTCTTTTTGCAACCGAGAAATCGGTTGCCGCTGTTTCGGCGGCGTAAGCAGACGGACAGCGAAGAAAACAGCGGGCTGTTTTCTTCTGTATCATAGCGGCGGTGCATTGCCCGAAGCGATGGTACAGTGCCCCCTGCAAGGGCGAAATACCCAGAGTACAAATCGAAGATTTGTGCGAGGGGTGTATTTCGCTCTCAAACGCCGAGGGCTTGGAGAATGGTTATTCTACTTTGCGGACATCGTTTTCATTCAGCAGGTTTCTTCCCTGATTGACGCTCATAAATCGCTCTAAAGTATCCCTGCGGATAATCGCTTTTCTTCCGACCTTGAGGACGGGAAGTTTGCCCCAGTCTACCAACTTACGCATTGTATTTCTTCCGATACCCGTACATTCTGCTGCTTCTTCTATGGTTAAACCCATTTTGATGTTGCCCATTTTATCAACCTCCTTTCAAAACACGCATTTTGCAACTATGTATCTGTAATTATACTTATTTTGATACCTCTTGTCAACTCGTTTTGCAACTTATTAAGAAATATTTTTGTCTATTATTAAATTTATGGTTGCAAAATAGGTTTTACTGTGCTATACTATCAGCAATAGGAGGTGAAAGCTTTGAAAAAAGAAATTACATTCACCGCAAAACAGGTCGGTGAACGAGTGAAAGAACGCCGAACAGAATTAAACTTAACAATGCCCGAACTTGGTAAGCGTGTCGGGGTAAACAAATCTACCATTCAAAGATATGAAGCGGACGGAGTAGACCCGAAGCGTACAATGATTATCAACGGGCTGGCAGAAGCACTCCTGACCACTCCCGAATGGCTGACAGG
>NZ_JAOQJM010000044.1:0-1223 GCF_025566865.1 Blautia acetigignens | reverse complement strand
GGCGCTCCAAGGACTCGGTACTGGCGACTTGCTAAGTCTTACCAGACTGGATTCCCACCAGTTATATATTTGGCACCGAACTGGCGCACACCTCCTGCTTAAATTATACATGCTTCAAACGATATATCTAATACTTATAATTCATATCACGATATTCTTGACAGGAATATCATTTGAGTATAGGATAATAAAAAAGGTTGGAGGTGTACTATGGAAATTCGTGTACTTCGTTATTTTCTTGAAATTGCACGTGAAGGAAATATGTCAAGGGCTGCTGAAAGACTTCATGTTACACAGCCAACGCTGTCTAAACAGATGAAAGATCTGGAACAAGAGCTTGGCAAAAAACTATTTAAGCGTGGCAGCACAAGCGTCAGTCTTACTGATGAGGGTATGCTTCTGCGAAAAAGAGCAGAAGATTTACTGGCCATGGCTGACAAAATCACAAACGAATTTCAGGCAATGGATGATATCACAGGAGGTGATATTTATATTGGCTGTGCAGAATCCTATCTTGTAAAATATCTTGCCCGTGCTGTAAAAAAGTTAAGCAGCATTTATCCCAATATCCATTATCATGTTACCAGCGGTGATACCGAACAGGTAACAGAACGATTAGACCGTGGACTTCTGGATATGGCATTTATAGTAGAACCGCCCGATTTATCAAAATACAATTATCTTGAAGTGCCTGAATACGATACATGGGGTGTTCTGATGAGAAAGGACAATCCATTAGCCGCAAAAGAGGCTATTGCCTTTGATGATTTATTGGATATTCCTATTTTTTGTTCGGAACAGTCTGCTAAAATGGATTTACCCCGTTGGTGTTCCGAAAACCTTGACCGACTTAATATATTAGCAACATTTAATCTCTGCAATAACGGTGCCGTTTTTGTCCGTGAAGGGCTGGGTGTTGAGCTTACCTTTGACAAGTTAGTAGAAACAAATGCAGAAAGTGATTTATGCTTCCGTCCGATCACACCACCTCTCCATACAAAAATGTATGTTATATGGAAAAAATATCAAATATTCACTCCTGTTGCTAATCTGTTACTGGAAGAAATAAAAAAGGTCATCATTTTACCATAATCGTAAAACGATGACCTTTTTGTGATTTGAACACTGCAAGACAAATTCCGATTGAACAAAATCGCTGCGCGATGGCCTGCCAAGGCTGTGGCGCAGTTTTATTTTTATTAAAAAGCAGTGGAATTACTTTT
>NZ_JAOQJM010000043.1:0-1484 GCF_025566865.1 Blautia acetigignens | reverse complement strand
CATGGCCTTCCGCCAGCAGCTTCTCCGGAGCGTTTATCTGTTTAGACCCTTTTTCATCCGAGAAAAATCTATGGCATTTACTGCACTGCCAGTACTCTTCGTGACCGTCTTCAGTACATCCTGCCTCTTTTCTCTCGCTCTTGACTAAATCATGGCCTTCCGCCAGTAGCTTTACCGGACCGTTTATTTTTGTATTCCCTTTCTCATCCGAGAAAAATCTATGGCATTTACTGCACTGCCAATACTCTTCGTGACCGTCTGCTGTACACCCTGCCTCTTTTCTCTCGTTCTTTACTAAATCATGGCCTTCCGCCAGCAGGGTCACTGGAGCGTTTATCTGTTTAGCCCCTTTCTCATCCGAGAAAAATCTGTGGCATTTACTGCACTGCCAATAGGCTTCGTGACCGTCTGCAGTACATCCTGCCTCTTTTCTCTCGCTCTTGACTAAATCATGGCCTTCCGCCAGCAGCTTCTCCGGAGCGTTTATCTGTTTAGACCCTTTTTCATCCGAGAAAAATCTATGGCATTTACTGCACTGCCAATAGGCTTCGTGACCGTCTGCTGTACACCCTGCCTCTTTTCTCTCGCTCTTTACTAAATCATGGCCTTCCGCCAGCAGCGTCACTGGAGCGTTTATCTGTTTAACCCCTTTCTCATCCGAGAAAAATCTATGGCATTTACTGCACTGCCAATAGGCTTCATGACCGTCTGCAGTACATCCTGCCTCTTTTCTATCGCTCTTGACTAAATCATGGCCTTCCGACGGCAGGATCACTGGAGCGTTTATCTGTTTAGCCCCTTTCTCATCCGCGAAAAATCTGTGGCATTTACTGCACTGCCAGTACTCTTCGTGACCGTCTTCAGTACATCCTGCCTCTTTTCTCTCGCTCTTGACTAAATCATGGCCTTCCGACGGCAGGGTCACTGGAGCGTTTATCTGTTTAGCTCCTTTTTCATCCGAGAAAAATCTGTGGCATTTACTGCACTGCCAATAGGCTTCATGACCATCTGCAGTACATCCTGCCTCTTTTCTCTCGTTCTTGACTAAATCATGTCCTTCCGACGGCAGGGTCACTGGAGCGTTTATCTGTTTAGACCCTTTTTCATCCGAGAAAAATCTGTGGCATTTACTGCACTGCCAATAGGCTTCGTGACCGTCTGCTGTACACCCTGCCTCTTTTCTCTCGCTCTTGACTAAATCATGTCCTTCCGACGGCAGCTTCACTGGAGCGTTTATCTGTTTAGCCCCTTTCTCATCCGCGAAAAATCTGTGGCATTTACTGCACTGCCAATAGGCTTCGTGACCGTCTGCAGTACATCCTGCCTCTTTTCTATCGCTCTTGACTAAATCATGTCCTTCCGACGGCAACTTTACCGGATTGACTATCTCCGTTTTCGCTGCAGCATCTGAAAACAGCTTATGGCACTTGTTACAGCTCCAATATTCTTCATATCCGTCTGCAGTACATCCTGCTTCTCGTCTC
>NZ_JAOQJM010000042.1:0-1674 GCF_025566865.1 Blautia acetigignens | reverse complement strand
TAGTGTGAAAGAAAGTAGAGGACAGCCATAAATGGGCATACTTTAATAAGCTGTCTTAATTAGGCAACTTTTTGAAGCGTTATAGAGTCTGGAAATTAGATTTAAGAAGCTAATGGTTCATCAGGAGGAAGTAATCCTTCTCGTTGCAATAGTTTCTTGGCTTGCTTGATAGCCTTCGCTTTTTGTTTTTCAACAAGAGCTACAGGCATATCGATTTTGTAAAGATCGCTCGGATTCCACTGTTCACCAGTAGACAGCATCTGATAAATGGCAGTAAGAATCATACGGGCAATAGCGATAATGGATCTTTTCTTGCCACGGCGTTTAACAAGTGATTCATATTTCTTTTTGTAGTAAGGAGATTTGTCAGATTTTACGGCTGCATGAGCACACTGTACTAATGCAGGTTTGAGGTAGACTCCGGCACGTGTAATCCGAACAGATTTCTTCTTACCAGCAGATTCATTGCTACCGGGTGTAAGACCAGCCCAGCAACATAAACGTTTGGAACTTGAGAACTGAGACATATCAGTACCGATTTCGGAGATGATAGTAATTGCACTATCACGTTTGACACCCGGAATGGTACAGAGAAACTGGATAGCATTTTCAAAATCAGGATTAGAAGAAATCATATTTTCTATCATTTTATCAACATCGTTGATTTCAGCTGTGATATAATCCATGTGTGCGCGGACGAGGCGCATACGGTATTTTTGGGCATCAGTCATTTGATATCCTTCGACGGATTCTATAACAGCATCTTCTTTGGATTTGAGGCGTCTAAGAAGTTTAGATGCGATTTCTTCGTGGTTAATCGTAGTACCTGATTGTTCAAGTAGATAGTCGATAATGGATGTGGATGACTTCCCAAAGATATCGGATACGACAGAATCTAATGCAACATTACAAACAGTAAGAGCATTCTGATATCTATTCTTTTCACTTGAACGGCAGGAAACAAGCTTGTAGCGATATCTGGTGTATTCTCTGAGAATACGGATAGCTTTGCAAGGAATATAACTGCCTTTTACAAGTCCAAGACGGAATAAATCTCCAATCCATTTAGAATCTTTGGTATCATCTTTGTTGCCTTTTACAGCTTTTACCCATTTGGGGTTAGCAATGGTAACGTTGATTTGATCTTCAAGAAGATTGAAGACAGGAATCCAGTATTTACCAGTGGATTCCATGCAGACATCATGGCAATTATTATTGATAAGCCATTGTTTGAATTCAAGAATTGAGTTATTAAAGGTGGAAAAGCGTTTCTTTTGGTAAGAAGGTTCGATACCACCAGTGGTTTTGACGATGGTGGCAACGAGAAAAGATTTGTGAACATCGACACCACAACAGGTTTGGTAAGTAACTTTCATAGTCAGACTCCTTTCGTAAAAGATAAGAAGCCATTGACTGAACTGCCACACAATTAAACGAAGGCGCTTAAACAATTCTTAGTGTACGGTCTCATGGAGCCACTTATTTGTGCTTGAAAAGGCAGAACTTACACTGATTAAGATGCTGTCTAAAACGAAGAAAGTTGTTACAACTCCTCCTCCCGTGCTTTGTAGTGTAGCTTCTTGTAAATAATTTTACAGCACAATGTAGAGAGTTGAAACACTTTCATTACTATTTGTGCCGCCAGCCGAAGGCGGCGGAATGGAGATTAAGATG
>NZ_JAOQJM010000041.1:1348-1831 GCF_025566865.1 Blautia acetigignens | reverse complement strand
AATCGATGTCTTCCTATCTTACGTTTTAACGTTTGTATCAAGGATATTTGATTAACTTTAATCAAATTTACATGTATGCAGTTTTCAAGGTACAATCAAAGGCTTAATCACTTAACCTCACGGCTAATAAAGATCTAAGCCAGTGGGCTTAAGTGGACTCGAACCACCGACCTCACGCTTATCAGGCGTGCGCTCTAACCAGCTGAGCTATAAGCCCATTTGAAATCTTTCGATTCCAGTGGAGATGAAGAGATTCGAACTCTCGACCCCCTGCTTGCAAGGCAGGTGCTCTCCCAACTGAGCTACATCCCCATAATCTGGCGCCCACCTGCTCTCCCACATCGTCTCCAATGCAGTACCATCGGCCGCTTGCGTCTTAACCGTCGTGTTCGGGATGGGAACGGGTGTTTCCCACAAGCGCATCGACACCAGAAATATGTTATTTAGTTGTTATCGCCTTGATAACTCAACAGTAAAACACAT
>NZ_JAOQJM010000040.1:0-2390 GCF_025566865.1 Blautia acetigignens | reverse complement strand
CACTTCCACCCCTGCCCTATCTACCTCGTCGTCTTCAAGGGGGTTTACTTCTTTCGAATGGGACATCTCATCTTGAGGGGGGCTTCACGCTTAGATGCCTTCAGCGTTTATCCCTTCCGGACTTGGCTACCCGGCCGTAGACTTGGCAGTCTAACCGGTACACCAGCGGTCCGTCCATCCCGGTCCTCTCGTACTAAGGACAGCTCCTCTCAGATATCCTACGCCCACGCCGGATAGGGACCGAACTGTCTCACGACGTTCTGAACCCAGCTCGCGTACCGCTTTAATGGGCGAACAGCCCAACCCTTGGGACCTACTACAGCCCCAGGATGCGATGAGCCGACATCGAGGTGCCAAACCACTCCGTCGATGTGAACTCTTGGGAGTGATAAGCCTGTTATCCCCAGGGTAGCTTTTATCCGTTGAGCGATGGCATTCCCACTTAATACCACCGGATCACTAAGCCCTACTTTCGTACCTGCTCCACCCGTCGGTGTCGCAGTCAAGCTCCCTTCTGCCTTTGCACTCTTCGAATGGTTTCCGTCCATTCTGAGGGAACCTTTGGGCGCCTCCGATACCCTTTCGGAGGCGACCGCCCCAGTCAAACTCCCCGTCTGGCATTGTCCCACCGCCGGTTCACGGCGGCTGGTTAGAAGCCCAGTACTGCAAGGGTGGTATCCCAACAGCGGCTCCGCGGCAACTGGCGTTACCGTTTCTCAGCCTCCCACCTATCCTGTACATGCAATACCGGACCCCAGTACCAAACTGGAGTAAAGCTCCATGGGGTCTTTCCGTCCTGGCGCAGGTAACCAGCATCTTCACTGGTACTTCAATTTCACCGGATGCATTGTCGAGACAGCGCTCAAATCATTACGCCTTTCGTGCGGGTCGGAACTTACCCGACAAGGAATTTCGCTACCTTAGGACCGTTATAGTTACGGCCGCCGTTTACTGGGGCTTAAATTCAAAGCTTCGCTTGCGCTAACCTCTCCTCTTAACCTTCCAGCACCGGGCAGGCGTCAGCCCATATACCTCACCTTTCGGTTTCGCATAGACCTGTGTTTTTGCTAAACAGTTGCTTGAGCCTATTCTCTGCGGCCTGTTCTCACAGGCACCCCTTCTCCCGAAGTTACGGGGTCATTTTGCCGAGTTCCTTGACAATGCTTCTTCCGCCGGCCTTAGGATTCTCTCCTCATCCACCTGTGTCGGTTTACGGTACGGGTACGGTATAAACAATAGCGGCTTTTCTTGACGCATGGCTCACGGACTTCGCTACTTGTATTTCGCTCCGCATCACGGCTTCCCATTGCCACCCGGATTTGCCAAAGTGGCTGGTACCCCGCTTGCACCGGGCTTTCCATTCCCGGCTTCCGCTCTCCTTACGTGTCCCCACAGTTCTGTCATACCGCAGTACAGGAATCTCCACCTGTTGTCCATCGGCTACGACTCTCGTCCTCGCCTTAGGCCCCGACTTACCCAGGGCAGATCAGCTTTACCCTGGAAACCTTGGATATTCGGCCTAAAGGATTCCCACCTTTATCTCGCTACTCATTCCGGCATTCTCTCTTCCATGCAGTCCACAGCTCCTTACGGTACTGCTTCCTCCCGCATGCAATGCTCCTCTACCGATCCTTGCGGATCCCTTAGTTTCGGTGGTACGTTTCAGCCCCGGACATTTTCGGCGCAGGGCCTCTCGACCAGTGAGCTATTACGCACTCTTTGAATGGATGGCTGCTTCTGAGCCAACATCCTGGTTGTCTTCGAGACCCCACATCCTTTTCCACTTAACGTACACTTTGGGACCTTAACTGAAGGTCTGGGCTCTTTCCCTTTTGACCGCCCAACTTATCTCGTGCGGTCTGACTCCCGGTCTTATCTACATGGCATTCGGAGTTTGATATTCTTCGGTAGGCTTTGACGCCCCCTAGGAAATTCAGTGCTCTACCTCCACAAGACTCATGACCGAGGCTAGCCCTAAAGCTATTTCGAGGAGAACCAGCTATCTCCGGGTTCGATTGGAATTTCTCCCCTACCCACACCTCATCCCCACCCTTTTCAACGGATGTGGGTCCGGACCTCCACTGCCTCTTACGGCAGCTTCATCCTGGACATGGGTAGATCACCCGGTTTCGGGTCTACTCCTACTGACTTAAGGCCCTCTTAAGACTTGGTTTCCCTACGGCTCCGCACCTGAAGTGCTTAACCTTGCCAGTAAGCGTAACTCGCCGGACCGTTCTACAAAAAGTACGCGGTTGCACGCATAAGGTGCTCCCACAGCTTGTAGACACAGGGTTTCAGGTTCTCTTTCACTCCCCTCCCGGGGTCCTTTTCACCTTTCCTTCACAGTACTATGCGCTATCGGTCACTAAGTAGTATTTAGCCTTAGGGGG
>NZ_JAOQJM010000004.1:119188-235619 GCF_025566865.1 Blautia acetigignens | reverse complement strand
AACCTTCTTAGGAATTATATGCATTGCCTCAATATTAATTTGGTTAAAATGAACAACTTAGAATGTTTTTCAAACACGCTCTAGTGTACGCGACTCAAAAGAAAGGTTTAGGATTTAGAATGCCGGAAAATACAAAGTACCAGCGCAGATTTGAACCATACGAGAAAGAACTGATCGAAATACGCCGCCATCTTCACAGACACCCGGAGCTGGGCCTGCAGGAATTTGAGACCTCGGCGTTTATCCGTGATTATCTGGAAAAACTGGGCTATCGACTGACTAAGGTAGAACCTACAGGATGGATTGCAGAGCACCCCTGCCAGGAGACTGCCGCCTTTGCAGACAAAAAGCAGGTAGTGCTCCGGTCGGAGATGGATGCCCTTCCCATACAGGAGCAGACCGGACTTCCCTTTGCATCTGAGCGAGAAGGCGTCATGCACGCCTGCGGCCATGACGGGATTGTGGCAACGGCCCTGATCCTGGCGAAAATCCTTGCAAAGGAGAAAGAGCAGTTTCCTGTAAAGGTGCGGTTCCTTTTTGAGCCTGCGGAAGAGATTGGAGAAGGGGCGAAGAGAATGTTGTCTGCTGGGGCCCTTGAGCCGAAGCCGGATGCCTTTCTGATGTTCCACTATGCAGTGGATATGCCCTTTGGAATGGCGGTTCATGAAGGACAGGCGTCAGCCATGATCAACGGCATGGAAATCCGGGTTCACGGAAAGTCCAGCCACTGGTGCCAGGCATCCCAGGGAATCGACAGCATTTATGCCGCCTCGCTGGTGGTGCAGGCGCTTCATGACCTGAACGAAACCTATCAGGGAAAAGGTCCCTGTCTGGTGGGAATCGGAACCTTTCATGGCGGGGAGTATTCCAATATTATCACGGATCTTGTGACCCTGCGGGGAAACATCCGGGCTGCCTATGAAGAGGACTATCAGGCTTTGGATGAGAAAATGCAGGCAGTTTTGCAGGAAATTGAGAAGCGTACCGGAACCAGGATTGAGATCGAATATCCTAAGCCTGCGGTGCTTCCTTTTGCCAATGATGCCAGCCTTACCCGGATTGCCGCTGCCGCCGGGAAAAAGGTATTTGGGGAACATTTTATCCTGGAAGATGAGAACCAGCTGTTTTTGTCCGGGGATAATGCCTACAGGTATTTCCAGAAATCCAGGGGACTTTTCAGCGTATTTCTCGCTGGGATTCCAGGAAAAACCTATCCCCTTCACCATCCCAAATTCCAGATTGACGAGGCGGTGCTGCCTTATAGTCTGGAAGCTTTGTACGAAATCCTTGCGGGAATTTCCAGGGAAGAAGAGAACTGATTCGGCAAAGAGAAACCAATGGGGTCGGCAGCTGTGGGAGTACGCTCTGGCGCGTGCTCCCAAAATCATTCCAGCAATCTGCACGCCCCGTTTTGCGGTATATGAAAATGCAGATAAGTCAATATCGAGATAAGAAAAGCCTGTGCATGTATAGCTCAATGATACATGCACGGGCTTTTTAATAATATTGTTATGAAATAACACCTAGATTTAAAAATATTCTGTTTTCTATGTTATTAAATCAGCCCCAGACTTCTGCAGATAAACAGCCATCCTGTAAGTGTAAAAGAACTGAGCAGGGTGGTGAGCATGATCACGCTGGAAGAAAAGGAACCCTCATGTCCCATGTTTTTCGCCATAATGTAGCAGGTCACTGTGGTGGCAGAGCCAAGCATGATCAAAATGGAAACCAGCTTGTCATGGGTGAACCCAAGATGGATGGCAATAGGAAGGAAGATGGCGCAGAATCCAACCAGCTTCAAGAAAGTACATGCAATGGTCGCCTTCGGCCGTGAAAATACTTTTCCAAAATGAAGGGCACCGCCCATTGCCATAAGACCAAGAGGCGTCGCTGTTTTTCCCAGATTGTTTACTGTATTGTAAAGAATGGTTGGAAGGGGCAGGCGAAGCATTGACCACACAAGCCCTGTCACAATTCCCAGAATGATCGGGTTGGCAGCAATTCCTTTCAGGGTCCTCATAACCATCTGCCGGCTCATCCCATGGCTTCCCGGCTTCAGAAAGGAAAGCACCGCAACTGCCATCACATTGTAAAGAGGCACGCTGGCAATGATCATAAGCGGAGCCATTCCCACGTTCCCGTAAAGGTTCTGGATAATAGCCATTCCCAGAATGGCGGCGCTGCTTCTGTAGGAGGACTGTACGAATTCCCCCTGGATATCCCTGGGCTTCAAAAGGAAGGAAAGCCCAATGGAAATGGCGATGCTGCAAAACGTAGCCACAAAGCAGAAGACGACCATTTTGGTGTCCCACACTTCATAGAAATCTGCCTCTGCAATGTTCAGAAACAACATGGCAGGCAGGGCAACCTTAAATGCGAACTTGTTCATCTGGGACACAAAGGAGTCATCATAAAGTCCAATTTTCCGAAAAAGATATCCCAGCATTAAGGTTATAAAAATAGGGATAGTAGCATTAAGACAAAAAACCAGATTTTCCATAATCAAAAACACCTTTCTGAAATTGCCGCAATAAAGTGCGAAATGTTACTGTTCACTCCGTGCCCAGTAACACGCTTCGCGATGCACAGAAATCATGCAAAACATGATTTCGCGCCGCAATCCTCGGGTTTTCTGTGAACTTTGTTCACAAAAAACACCTCGCGGAATATTACCTATGAACAGTAACTGCGAAATATCTTTTTTGATTATAAACCCTTTCCTATAATTGTCAAATATTGTTTTCTGTGGTATCTTATAACAAACGGGGGGACGAATGGAGGAAAATTATGAGATACGGTAAAATTCGCATAGAAGATGGCAACCTGATCTTTCTCAGGCATATGATACAGAACAATCTCCCATGCAGGGACATTGTCTGGGCATACATCCATCGGGAAGGCGAAAACGCAGAAGCTGCTGTGAAGCAGATGATTTCCAATTATCTTGTGATCATAACCAGAAGAAAGAAACGATATCGTTTTGAGATGACAGAGCATGAGGCCCAGGACTGCCTACGCCTTTTGAAAATATTGAATCCGGACATGGCCACCGGCTTTCCAAGAGGGGGCAGGCTGCCGCTTCTGAACCTGCCCAATACAAGGGACCTTGGCGCCCTTGCCACAAAGGACGGACGGCATATTATTCCCCGCAGGCTTCTTCGAAGCGGAAACCTGTATCACGCTTCTTTGCAGGATCAGAACCTTCTTTTGGAGGATTATCGCCTGAAGACTGTGATCGACCTTCGGGACCAGACGGAGAAAAAGGAAAAGCCGGATGCCGTGATGAAGGGGGTGGAATATTATCACATCCCCATGATCGATGAGGAGACTGTTGCGGACATGCCGGAAAGTACCCTTGGCATTTTACAGGGAAGCACAAGGCTTCGCCAGATCCTGGAATATGACGGGGACATTGAGGCTTTGATCGGGAAGCAGTACGAGAATTTCGTGAAGGATCAGTATTCCGTGAAGCAGTGCGCCAGATTTATGGATGTGCTTTTCCACCATGATAACGGTGCTGTATTATGGCACTGCAGTCTTGGAAAAGACCGGGTAGGGGTGATGACAGCCCTTCTTCTATGCGTTCTTGGGGTGCACAGGGACGAGATCCGGGAGGATTTTATGCGCTCCAATATCTGTCTGGCAGGAGAGTTGGATTATATGCTCCGCTACCTGGAGGCCAATAAGCTGGACAGCATTGATAATGTAAACAAGGTATCCGCGCTGTTTAAGGTAAAGGAAGAATATCTGGACCGGCTGTTTGCAGCCATCTATGCAGAGTATGGCAAGGTGGAGCGCTTTTTGCGCAGGGGATTGTACCTGAATCCAAAGACCGTTTCCGATATGCAGAACAAATATCTGATCTGAAAAATTGCAGAAGCCTCTTTGGAACGGTATAATTATGTATAAATATGCTTTAATACAATAAAACATTAAAATTTTTTTAGTGTGTAGCATTGACAAAAAAAATTAAATTGTTATAATGGTAAGCATATCAATCTGAAGCACGAAAGCAGGATTATTTTATGCAGAATAAGATTTTATCATTATTAGTTGACAACACTTCAGGCGTGCTCAGCCGGGTTGCCGGAATGTTCAGCCGTCGTGGTTATAATATTGACAGTATCACTGCTGGAGTTACAGCAGATGTGAATTACACCCGTATTACTGTGGTGTGCAGCGGGGATGATGCCATTCTCGACCAGATCGTGAGACAGCTTGCCAAGCTTGTGGATGTAAGGGATATCAAGGTCCTTGACCCGGCAGACAGCGTAGTCCGCGAGACCGTTCTTGTGAAGGTTGCGGCAGCACCGGAGCAGCGCCAGGGAATTGTTTCTATTGCAGATATTTTCCGCGCTAAGGTTGTGGATGTAAGCAAGGATTCCCTGATCGTAGAGATGACAGGCAGCAAGACCAAGCTGGAAGCATTTATTGATCTGATGGGAGACTACGAGATCTTAGAGCTGGCCAGAGCCGGTGTTATGGGACTTGAGAGAGGCTCTCACGGAGTGAAGTTCTTATAGTTTGCTAAGGGGTGCGTATTTTGGAGAATGAATATACATACACGGAATATGCATATCTATTCCCTTAACGATATATATTTTTAAGTTTTAATACAGTAGGAGGAAACGAAAATGTCAGCAAGAATTTTTTACCAGGAAGATTGTAATCTCTCTTTATTAGATGGAAAAACAATCGCAATTATCGGCTACGGCAGCCAGGGACATGCTCACGCACTGAACCTGAAGGAGTCCGGATGCGATGTCATTATCGGTCTTTACGAAGGCAGCAAATCCTGGAAGAGAGCTGAAGAGCAGGGATTTAAAGTATATACAGCAGCAGAGGCTGCAAAGAAAGCTGATATCATCATGATCCTGATCAATGATGAGAAACAGGCTGATATGTACAAGAAAGATATCGAGCCAAACCTTGAGGAAGGCAACATGCTTATGTTCGCTCATGGCTTCAATATCCATTTCGGATGTATCGTTCCGCCGAAGAACGTAGATGTTACCATGATCGCTCCTAAGGGACCTGGACATACAGTAAGAAGTGAGTATCAGGCAGGCAAAGGTGTTCCGTGTCTGGTAGCTGTTGAGCAGGATTACACAGGAAAAGCTCTTGACGTTGCACTTGCATATTCACTTGGTATTGGCGGAGCAAGAGCTGGTGTTCTTGAGACAACCTTCCGTACAGAGACAGAGACAGACCTTTTCGGTGAGCAGGCAGTTCTTTGCGGCGGTGTTTGCGCACTTATGCAGGCTGGTTTTGAGACTCTTTGCGAGGCTGGCTACGACCCAAGAAACGCTTACTTCGAGTGCATCCATGAGATGAAACTGATCGTAGACCTGATCTATCAGTCAGGCTTCGCTGGAATGAGATACTCTATCTCCAACACAGCTGAGTACGGCGATTACATCACAGGACCGAAGCTTATCACAGAAGAGACCAAGAAGACTATGAAGAAGATCCTTTCCGACATTCAGGACGGTACTTTTGCAAAAGAGTTCCTGCTTGACATGAGCCCAGCTGGACGTCAGGTTCACTTCAAAGCCATGAGAAAGAAAGCTGCTGAGCATCCATCAGAGAAGGTTGGCGAAGAGATTCGTAAGCTTTACAGCTGGAACGGCGAAGATAAGCTGATCAACAACTAATTTTAACTATAAAGAAATCCGGGGCGACCCGGATTTTTTTATATAACAGAAGCTTCATGGTGTAATTTCCTGTTACATTCAAAACATTGCATCGGTTTTTTGACCTTTTGACCCTGGTATCATCAAATTATATGAACAGGCTTTGGGAGGATGTCACCAGCTCCTGTGCTTTTGCTCCACTGCGGCAAACAAAGCCGATTTCACGGGAGGGGAATATAAGTCCCAGCGGTACCTCAACAAGGGCACCCTCATCCAGCTCTTTTTGCACAAATTCCTTGATCACGCATGCGATTCCAAGACCTACCTGGGCAAACTGGATCAGAAGATCCATAGATGAAACCTCCAGAATATGTCCAAGCTGAAGTTGATGGTCGTGAAGCATGATATTTACAGACTGCCTTGTAATATTCTGTTCATCAAGAAGCATGAAGGTTGCAGTATGGGACAGAGGCTCCAAAGGGAAAAGCCTGTGCTGATTTTCCAGATATTGCTTTGTAGTTACAAAGGTATCCTGGATCTGCAGCAGAGGAAGAAATTCACATCCGGATAATTTTCCGGGACGCCCAATAAGACCAATATCAATTCTGTCTTCCTCCAGAAGGCGCAGTGTCTGGTAAGTAGACTGACAGGAAATAGTAATGCGCATCTGCGGATTTGCAGAAATAAAATTTTTCAGCCTTGGCATCAGCACATATTTACACAGTGTGGTGCTGGCACCAATACGCAGTCTTGGAATTTCCCTGGAACGATTGTGCAAAATGGAGTCTTCTCCTTCCGAAAGAAGCTCGAAGGCTGCTTTTACTTTTTCATACAGAAGCTGTCCGTCCGGAGTGAGAGTGACACCTCTGGAGCTGCGCTTAAAAAGAATAGTGTCCAGATTATCTTCTAATTTTTTGATGGCGCGGCTGATAGCCGGCTGGCTGATGTATAGCTCTTTGGCAGCCTGGGAAATATTTCCTGTGCGGCTGACTATATAGAAAATATAATAAAGCGATAGATTTTCCTGCATATGTGATTCTCCCTTTTTTATTCATATTAATATAACTACTGGTTATAATAAATATGATTAATATGTATTGTTATTATAACAGAGAATGTGCTAAAATAGCAACATACAGTGATAAAGAAGGAAAGAATCACCTCGCGGTATATATTTGCTGAAAAATACCATGATGTTGGGGTCAAAAGGCTTTTTGACCTTTTGCCCTTGGTATCATACCATTATACAATAACTAGGAGGAATATAAAAATGGGAATGACAATGACTCAGAAGATTCTGGCGGCTCATGCAGGCCTGGATCATGTAGAAGCAGGACAGCTTATAGAGGCACAGCTTGATCTTGTTCTTGGAAATGATATTACTTCTCCGGTTGCAATCCATGAGATGGATAAGATGACCGTAGATACTGTATTTGATAAAGATAAAATTGCACTTGTTATGGATCATTTTATTCCAAATAAAGATATCAAGTCTGCAGAACACTGCAAATGTGTCCGTGAATTTGCCTGTCGTCACGATATTACCAATTATTTTGATGTAGGACAGATGGGAATCGAGCATGCCCTTCTTCCGGAGAAAGGCCTGACGGTAGCTGGCGATGTGATCATCGGAGCAGACTCCCATACCTGTACATACGGAGCTCTCGGAGCATTTTCCACAGGTGTTGGAAGTACTGATATGGCAGCTGGAATGGCTACCGGTAAAGCATGGTTCAAGGTTCCGTCCGCAATCAAATTCAATATTGTGGGCAAACCTAAGAAATGGGTAAGCGGTAAGGATGTGATCCTTCATATTATCGGAATGATCGGTGTAGACGGAGCCCTTTACAAATCTATGGAGTTCGTAGGCGAGGGCATTAAGAACCTGTCTATGGATGACCGTTTCACAATTGCCAACATGGCTATCGAGGCAGGCGGAAAGAACGGAATTTTTCCGGTTGACGACCTTGCCATTGAATACATGAAAGAGCATTCCAAACGTCCGTTTTCTGCATATGAAGCAGATGAGGATGCTGTTTATGAGGCTGAGTATACCATCGACCTCAGTACACTTGAGCCGACAGTTGCGTTCCCGCATTTACCGGAGAATACCAAGACCATTTCCGAGATCAAAGAGCCAGTTGTTGTGGATCAGTCTGTGATTGGTTCCTGTACAAACGGCCGTATTGATGACCTTCGTGTTGCCGCAGAGATTCTGAAGGGACGCAAAGTGAAGAAAGGACTTCGCTGCATCGTGATCCCGGCTACTCAGGCTATTTACCTGCAGGCAATGGAAGAGGGTCTTCTGAAGATCTTTATTGAGGCTGGCGCAGTGGTAAGCACACCGACCTGCGGACCGTGTCTTGGCGGATACATGGGAATTCTTGCGGCAGGAGAGCGCTGCATTTCCACTACCAACCGTAACTTTGTAGGCCGCATGGGACATGTGGATTCTGAAGTTTATCTTGCAAGCCCGGCAGTAGCCGCTGCAAGTGCTGTAACCGGATATATTTGTGCACCGGAAGAATTAGGATTATAAGGAGGAGTACCCATCATGCAGGCAAAAGGCAGAGTATTTAAATATGGAGACAATGTAGATACAGACGTTATTATCCCGGCCCGTTATCTGAATTCCTCAGATCCGGCTGAACTGGCAACCCATTGTATGGAAGACATCGACAACACTTTCGTGAAGAGAGTGCAGAAGGGTGACATTATCGTAGCAAGCAAGAATTTTGGCTGTGGCTCCTCCCGTGAGCATGCGCCTATCGCTATCAAGGCAGCTGGTGTAAGCTGTGTAATCGCTGAGACATTTGCCAGAATTTTTTACCGAAATGCCATCAATATCGGACTTCCGATCATCGAGTGCCCGGAAGCGAGCAAGGGAATTGATGACGGAGATCAGGTGGAAGTGGATTTCGACTCTGGTATGATCTACAATCGTACCAAAGGAACCCAGTTCAAGGGTCAGGCCTTCCCGGAGTTTATGCAGAAGATTATTAAGGCAGAGGGACTTGTAAATTATATTAATGCACAGCACTGATATTTTTGTCAACAGGCAAAGTAAAATATCCTGTTAAGGGGCAAATTCCACAGCCTCACATATTGACCTTGTACCTAGTTTTACTAGGCGCAAGGTCTTTTTCTATAAGGAGAAAAATGGCGGAAACGAAAAAAGCAATAATCGCAAACATAGAAGAAATTTACAAATTTGCGGATAAAATAAGAACAATGCCTGAGTGCAAAAATTTGACCTCAGAAGAAAAATTAAAAATAATTTTCTCGTACCCATTTAAGATTGAAATAATTTAAGTGATTCGAGTTTTTGGTGAAAGAAAATAATAGGAAAAACGATTCTCTTGGACAAAACATAAAAGGCAAAAACAGAAAAGAGAGGATCAACCAATGAAAGAAAATAAGAAATTAGAAACAAGTAACACAGAAGTTGTGGCAGAACCACCCATCCAAATAATCGACAACCGAAGAGAAATAGACGATTTATCAGATGCCGAATTAAAAGAGCTAGAAAAAGAGCTTGAGCAATATGATAAGGACATGTGGCGGCATTTAGATTGCCTCCAAAAGTATAAACACATAGGTGAGGAAATCCCAAAGGATGTGCCGTTTACGGAGTATTTCGGTTACATCATACGGAATTTCCGCAACCCTAAACCAAGAAAAGAGTGGACAGTCAGGGATTATAAAGTAGATGCTACGAAGGAAGCAAGAAAGATGGCGGCATTTACAATCAAAGACCACGGCTATAAAGAGCCATTAACAGACAGACAAAAACGTGTTGTGGAGCGAATCCGAAACGGCACAGATTTCCATGTTTTTAACTCAATGGAGGAAATTAGGAAACGTTTTAAATAGCTCTATATAAGGGGATAAAATATAATATTCAGCCTGTTACCCCAGTTCCTTTTTACCCAATCGGTAGTGACAGTATTATGTGATAGATAATCTTTACATTTAGAAATGGCATTGGCTATAGCAGCAGTGTCCCCTTTGTAATCTCCAAGATTCAGTGAATATGAATCTAATGCGTCAATAAGTACTGAATTAGCGTCCATAATAAACCTCCTGTAATGGTATAAGAATTAGTGGCAGTACCCTAATTATACCGCAAACCGGGCAAAATCGATAGTAAATTATACCAATACAGGAGGCGGATAAAAATTACTTTTCTAATCAATGGGAATGATGTTATAATAGAGTAGACTAAAATAAATAATTGCATTCAATATAAGGGGGGATTATCCAATGCCTGAGATTAGTTTATTTTATGGAATACGCATTACGATGGATTGGAACGATCACAATCCGCCACATTTTCATGCACAATACGGAAATAATAAAGCTGTGGTATTGATAGAAGATGGAGTAATCAGTGAAGGTTATTTACCCAGCCGTCAGCTGAAATTTGTTCTGGCATGGACGGAAATCCATAAAGACGAATTAATGCAGAACTGGGAATTGTCAAAGGATGGCAAGCCATTAAACAGAATAAATCCGTTAATCTAAAAGGGGTGAATGGAATGGGTGATAATAAACTTGATCAACGATTCTATCCAGAAGTTTACCAGGCAGTGGCAGGAGAAAACTATACAGTCTATGCCTATATGAATGATGGAAGCGTAAGAGAATTTGATGTTAAGCCGCTGATAAAGCAAGGCGGTATTTTCAAGAAGATCGAGGATGAAACAGTATTTAAAAATACGCTGACCGTATTGAATGGGACAGTTGCGTGGGACATAGCTGGAAAGCGGAATGAGTATGAGTGTATTGATATTGATCCCATGACAATTTTTGAATGTCCAATCGTCCCGGATATTCCTGAAATGTAGAAACTTCAATACAATAAAACAGACACAAATAAATATTTATGTTATCAAAAACGAAAAGGGATGTGGAAATATGGATTGGAATCTTAAAATAACAGATATGGCAGGAGCTTCGCCAGAACATTCTTCTGTAATTGTAAACTTTGTTGCAGCAGTCAGACACCAGTTAAGAAACAGTACATGTTATGTATATTCGGATAATGTTCAATATCGTTTCAAAGATAATCAGGGTAGGGACAAGATTGTAATGCCTGATGCTTCCATAAATTGCCGTACAAAATCAAGGCGTGGAAATACATTTACAGATGCGCCGCGTTTTGTTATGGAGGTTTTGTCACCATCAACAGAAAATTATGACCGAACAGAGAAAATGCAGTTGTATTGTGAGCAGGAGATTGAAGAATATTGGATTGTTGACTGGCGTAAAAGAACAGTTGAAATTTATGAGCTGGACTATGAGGGAGAGACTCCAAAATACTACCTTTTAAAAACGATTACGGAAGAAAACAAAGACGAGTTACAATTATTACATTTTCCCAAGATAAAGATTACTTTTGACGAATTATTTGATGAAATTGATTAGTGACTTGTAACAAAGGCAGCAGCAAATATGGTAGGCGGAATTGCCACAGCCATTTAAGCCGCCAATAGCAATTTATTGACATGGCAGAATGATGGAGGTGATTGGAAAGGGATTGACGGAAAAGAATTTCAGGAATTAAGAAACAGATATATGGAGCGAAAAAATGCGGCTTTTGACTGAATAAAATTGTAGTTTTATTGATTTTGAAATTCTCCTTGATAATTGGATAGTGTGAGGTTGGAGGATGGGCGTTTTGCCCCTTTTGAGAATGTGGCGGTTTGTCCCATGACATCAACTATAAAACGTGAAGCTCCAGGAATGGGCTTCACGTTTTATGTAAAAATATTTAATGTTTTGAAAAAAATAGTTGCAATCTTATTTGGAATTTGATATACTATTAATCGTTTCGGGGTATGGCGTAGCTTGGTAGCGCGCACGGCTGGGGGCCGTGAGGTCGCAGGTTCAAATCCTGTTGCCCCGATTAGAAGCAGAGATGTAAGAACTTGGAGCAGTTGACTTCAGGTTCTTTTTTATTTTCTAAAATTACATAAAACAAAAATGCTGTCAGTAGATCGTAACGAAAAATTACTAAAAATGTCGAAAATTCTCGAGAAAAATTAAAATTTCTATTTCTTTGCGGTAAAATATGGTTCGTATACATATTTTACAGGAGAGGAATGGAAAAAGTGGTTTGTGGGTCTGGCTGCGCTGCTTACGGTTCTGTTTTTCATGCCAACAGCAACACCGCAGGCAGCCACCAAGAACACGACCACCTGGAAAGTCAAGGTAAATGAGAAATATAGCGGAACCCTGACTTTGGATGGAACACAATGGTATCTTAACTGCAGTAAAGTGAATTTCAAGAGACTCAATTATTTGAGACGAATTGTTCATCTGCAGACTCCGAAGGGATGTAAAATCACCACTGGATACTATTACTTTAATACCCAGGGAAGGCTTGACAGAAGAAGAACCTTTCATGACCTGGATACCAGAATTGGCAGCACACGTTTCAAGGGAACTTACTGTTTCGGGGAAGTGAATGGAAGACTTCATCAGCAGTACGGATGGTATCGGGTCGGCGGTGTGAACTACGGAATTGGACCAACTGGAAAACTACCTTGGCACCCTGAAGAAAAACGTTCAGTCCGTACTGAACAGCTACGGCAGCGGCTGGTCTGTCTATGTAAAAGACTTAAAGACCAACACTTCATTCACCATCAACGACACCAGCATGTACCCGGCCAGCATCATCAAGCTGTTTGTCATGGAAGCTACCTACGCCAGCGTCAGGGAAAAAAGAATCGCCCTGACTGCCAACGTAAAGACCCTGCTTCGTGAGATGATCACCGAAAGCGACAACACCAGCTACAATTCCCTGATCCGTGTGATCGGAAAGGGAAATTTCTCTGCAGGCTGCAGCTACATCAACAATTACATCAAGCAGAAAGGCCACACAGGAACAGGCGTGCACCACTACCTGAATGGCTGCCAACCGGCCGCTTAAATTTCTCATTGACAAAATGCGGCAAAAATGTTAATGTATTAACCACAGGATAATAAGAGAAATGCTTTGATAAGGAATAGTATACAGGAACCAGAGCGCAGAGAGCTGTCGGTCGGTGTAAGACAGCGGAAGGAATCTGTAGAACTCGCCTTGGAGCAGCTGCTTGAAATTGCCCGTACATATTTCGGTTGTCGGCAAGAGTAGACGCAGACGGCTTCCACCGTTACCAGGAGAGGATATAAGGAGTGATCCCGTATCCGTTGAGTGTATGATTTTTCATGAAATAAGAGTGGTACCGCGTAGGACATAATGTCTTCCGTCTCTTGCACAGATATGTGCGGGGCGGAAGACTTTTTTGTTTACAGAAACTGCTTTCCTGTAAGACGAGAATATTTTTCCCAAGTAAGCAGATTATATTTGACATTCACGAAAAATCCGCAAAAGCCAGATCTTAAATTTACAATATGGAGGAACAGAAAAATGATGAACGCAAGCAAGTACAAAAGACAGTATTACCTTCCACCGGAAACCTGCATGGACTGGGCAAAGAAGGACTACATTGACAAAGCACCAACATGGTGTTCCGTAGACCTTCGTGACGGCAACCAGGCACTTGTAATCCCAATGAGCCTGGAGCAGAAGGTTGAGTTTTTTAAACTTCTTGTAAAAATTGGCTTCAAAGAAATCGAGGTTGGTTTCCCGGCAGCTTCCGAGACAGAGTATACCTTCCTTCGTACCCTGATCGACCGCGACCTGATCCCGGAGGATGTTACCATCCAGGTACTGACTCAGGCCAGAGAGCACATCATCCGCAAGACCTTTGAGGCAGTCAAAGGTGCTCCAAAAGCCATTGTCCACGTATACAACTCCACATCTGTTGCACAGCGTGAACAGGTATTCAAAAAATCCAAAGAAGAAATCTTAAAGATCGCTGTAGACGGTGCCAAATTATTAAAAGAGCTGGCTGAGCAGACAGAAGGAAACTTCCAGTTTGAGTACAGCCCGGAGAGCTTCACCGGAACCGAGCCGGAATATGCTCTCGAAGTGTGCAACGCAGTCATCGATGTATGGCAGCCGACCCCGGAGAACAAATGCATCATCAACCTTCCGGTAACCGTAGAGCATTCCATGCCTCATGTATACGCAAGCCAGGTTGAGTACATGTGCAAGCATATGCTGCACCGTGAGAACGTGATCGTATCCCTGCATCCGCACAACGACAGAGGCTGCGGCGTAGCAGATTCCGAGATGGGAATCTTAGCAGGCGCAGACCGTATTGAGGGAACCTTATTTGGAAACGGCGAGCGTACCGGTAACGTTGATATTGTAACCCTTGGCATGAACATGTATTCCCAGGGCGTTGATCCGAAGCTTGACTTCTCCGACATGCCGCATATCTGCGAGGTATACGAGCACTGCACGGGAATGTCAGTAGGAGAGAGAAGCCCATACAGCGGCGCTCTTGTATTTGCAGCCTTCTCCGGCTCCCATCAGGATGCCATCGCAAAAGGCATGCACTGGATCGAGGAAAAAGACCCGAACCGCTGGACCGTTCCTTATCTGCCGATCGACCCGACCGATGTTGGCCGCAACTACGATGCAGACGTTATCCGTATCAACAGCCAGTCCGGTAAAGGCGGCGTAGGCTACATCCTGGAGACCAAATACGGCCTGAACCTTCCTCCGAAAATGCGTGAGGCAATGGGCTACACAGCCAAAGGTGTTTCCGATCACCTTCACAAAGAGCTTCACCCGGATGAGATTTTTGACCTGTTTAAGAAAACCTTCGAGAACGTGGCACAGCCGTACAGCATCAACGAGGTTCATTTCCAGCAGAAAGAGGTTGGAATCACAACTAAGGTTACCTCCACATTTAACGGCAGGACCATTACAACAGAAGCCACTGGAAACGGCCGTCTTGACGCGGTAAGCAACGCACTGAAGAAAGCATACGAGCTGAAATATACCCTGGAAGTATATCAGGAGCATGCCTTAGAGCGCAGCTCCAGTTCCAAGGCCATTGCCTATGTTGGAATCAAGAAGCCAGACGGCACCATGGCATGGGGCGCAGGCGTAGACCCGGATATCATCCGTGCCTCCATTGACGCACTTGTAACAGCCATCAACAATCGCTGAAAATATTGACGGACGCTGTCGTATTATTATAATAAGAAGAAAAGCCATCGCAGATTTTCCCGAAAAAGGAAGCTGCGGTGGCTTTTTTTGTCCGAATAATACGATGGAAAAGCGTTGACCAGAAAGAAAATCACAGGGTATAATACATTTGTAATAAAAAAACCTTGACATTTTAGCCTTTATTAAATATAATTTTCTCATACATTACAAAAATGTTACGAAATAAATAATTAAAGAAATCAAAACATAACAAAAGTGCAAGGAAAGAAGAATATGAAATTAAAAAGAAGTTTACATGATGTAACAACTGATGAGGATAATAAGATTCCTTTGGAAAAGCCGGATCATTCTCCCATACATAATTTTGTAGCTCTTAGTGCCTGTGCCGCGTTGGCGATGATTTTGGCAGTTGGATCAAAGGCAGCAGGGTCCGGGGAACGAAGCCAGGTATACGCAGCTTCGGATGCAGAGAACGAGACCGAGCTTGCCGGGATCGTTTCGGGAACTTTGGAGTATACCCTGCCTACAGGAATTGCAGGTATGGTGACAAGTGTTGCAGATACCCCTCTGGCCGGATCTGCTGTAACACGGATCGGAACCTCCTGTGAGAACGTAATGGTAGGTCAGCGTGTGAAAAAGGTAACAGGAAATGCGGACGAGCTGGATGTAGGAGATTCCATGGCGGACACCGTGGACAGCTTTGACGCAGCCGTGTCTGTTTCCTCAAGTGCCAAGATGATGTCCGATTCGGACTACGACAATCTGCTCCATATTGTGGAGGCAGAGGCAGGAACCGAGGATATTAAGGGCAAGGTACTGATTGCCAATGTAATTATGAACCGTGTGGCAAACAAGGAATTTCCTAATACGGTTACGGATGTGATCATGGACCGGAAAAACGGAGTGCCCCAGTTTTCCCCCATCTATGACGGCAGGTTCTATGAGGTAACGGTCACAGATGAGACGAAAGAGGCGGTAAAGCAGGCCCTGGAGGGAGTGGACTACTCCCAGGGAGCTTTGTTTTTTATACAGCGCTCCGCAGCGGAGAAACAGAACGTGGTCTGGTTTGATAAAGACCTTAAGAAGCTGTTTAAGTACGGCGTTCACGAATTTTACACCTATCCAGACGAGAATGATTCGGGAAAAGACGGGATCAAGGACTCCGGGGAAGAAGCCGATGTTCAGCTGGCGAAAAAATAATATTCTGGAAAAACGGGAAGCCATACCGGGCGCATCTGCCGCCTGGGTGGCTTTTTAAAATTTCCTATTGATTTAGCACGGTGAAGTATGTATAATACCTGTAAGGTCAAAATGATAGAAAAAATAAGAGAATTTTGTACCAGAACAGGAGAAATGCGTTAGCCCTGTGACAATAAAGGAAAGGCAGGAATGACAACATGCAGGTAATGTACCAGAGCACCAGAGGAAAAGGGGAGCCGGTAACCGCTTCCCAGGCTATTTTGAAGGGACTTTCTGAAGATGGAGGTCTGTTTGTACCCACAAGCATTCCATCCCTTGATGTTTCTATGGAAGAGCTTTCCCAGATGTCTTATCAGGAGACAGCATATCAGGTAATGAGCCGTCTTCTTACAGATTTTACAGAGGAAGAATTAAGAACCTGTATTAACAGTGCATATGATAAGAAATTTGATACAGATGTGATCGCACCTCTTAAGGAAGCAGACGGTGCATATTTCCTGGAGCTGTTCCACGGACCGACCATTGCGTTCAAGGATATGGCACTGTCTATTCTGCCATACCTGATGACCACCGCTGCGAAGAAGAACAACGTGAAAAATGAGATCGTCATTCTTACAGCGACCTCAGGAGATACCGGCAAGGCTGCACTGGCTGGTTTTGCGGATGTTCCGGGCACAAGAATTATTGTATTTTACCCGAAGCACGGCGTAAGCCCCATCCAGGAGAAGCAGATGGTGACCCAGAAGGGCACCAATACTTACGTAGTCGGCATCACAGGCAACTTTGACGATGCCCAGACAGCAGTGAAGAAAATGTTCAATGACAAGGAGATGGCAGCAGAGCTTGCCGATGCAGGCTTCCAGTTTTCTTCCGCCAACTCCATTAATATCGGACGTCTTGTTCCGCAGATCGTATATTATGTATACGCTTATGCCACACTGGTCCGCCAGGGCAAGATCCAGGCCGGCCAGGAGATCAACGTGGTAGTACCTACAGGAAACTTCGGAAACATTCTGGCAGCATTCTATGCGAAACAGATGGGACTTCCGGTGAAGAAGCTGATCTGTGCATCCAATGAGAACAAGGTATTGTTTGACTTCTTCTCCACTGGTACTTATAACCGTAAGAGAGATTTCATCCTTACCAGCTCTCCGTCTATGGACATTCTGATTTCCAGCAACTTGGAGCGTCTGATCTACCGTATTACAGGCGAGAATCCGGATACCTGCGCGCAGCTGATGGAAGCACTGTCAAAAGGCGGCGAGTACACCATTACACCTGAGATGAAAGCACAGCTTGCAGACTTCTACGGCAACTTCTGTACAGAAGAGGAGACAAAGGATGCCATCCGTGAGGTTTATAAGGCCAGTGATTATGTCATTGATACGCATACTGCAGTTGCGGCAGGCGTATATAAGAAATATGTGGCAGATACAAAGGACGATGTTCCGGCAGTGATCGCTTCCACAGCAAGCCCGTACAAATTTACAAGAAGCGTTATGGATGCTATTTCAGAGGGACATGAGAATCTGGATGACTTCGGACTTGCAGACGCCCTGGAGAAGCTCTCTGGCGTAGCAGTGCCGAAAGCTGTCAACGATATCCGTACCGCACCGGTTCTTCATGACCGCGTAGTGGATGCAGAGGATATGCCGAAGACCGTGAAGGATATTCTCGGAATCAAATAAAGGAAATGTCTGCTGAAAAATCTGCATTTTATGTTGAAAAACGGCATATACTAGAGTATAATAACTTTTAGAAAAAAAGAATCCTGGGATGTGCGAGGCCCCTTTTATTTTTGAACCTACATTGACATCAAGGGAATCCAAGATCGCAGTGCGGATGTCAGACCTCTCGTTGTGGTAGGCAGAAGTCCTGTTGAGGATACCCACCTAGCGGCAAGCTAGGCGTCAAAAGAAAGGGAACGGCATTCTGGGATTTTTTAGAATCAGGAGGCAGGTAACATGGGTGTTACAGCAAAGAAATTTGGGGAATTAACCTCCGGCGAGGAGATTACTCTCTATCATCTTGAGAATCAGTCGGGCGCTTATGCAGAGGTTATGGATTACGGTGCCATCCTTGTGAAGGTGGTTGTTCCGGATAAGGACGGCAGGCTTATAGATGTAGTGCTTGGCTATGATGACGTTCAGCAGTATGAGGTGAACGGATGCTTTTTCGGAGCCATTATCGGAAGAAGCGGCAACCGTATCGGAGGCGCGAAATTTTCCCTTTATGGACAGGAATATCAGTTAGGAAAGAATGAGAATGACAACAATCTTCACAGCGGTCCCAATGGCTTCGAGAAGAAGATTTGGACTGTGAAGAATACCGATCAGGATAAAAATGCAGTTACTTTTTTCAGGGTCAGCCCGGACGGGGAGAACGGATTTCCGGGAGAGTTTGAGGTTTCCGTTACTTATGAGCTGACTGAGGACAATGCCATCCAGATTTATTACGGCGGCATCAGCGACAAGGCAACCGTGGCCAACATGACCAACCACTCTTACTTTAAC
Source organism: Blautia acetigignens (assembly GCF_025566865.1). Lineage (NCBI taxonomy): Bacteria > Bacillati > Bacillota > Clostridia > Lachnospirales > Lachnospiraceae > Blautia > Blautia acetigignens. Next base: position 217,203 of record NZ_JAOQJM010000004.1, on the reverse strand, counting down.
CTTGCAGGAGAGGGCAGCGGCAAGGTTCTGGATACATATGTTACCATTCATGCCAAGGATTACACTCCGGTGGATGAATTTTCCATTCCTACAGGTGAGTATGCGTCGGTAGAGGGCACTCCAATGGACTTTAACAAGGCTAAGAAGATTGGTGACGAGATTGACGCCGATTTCCAGCAGCTGAAGTTTACTGGCGGCTACGACCACAACTATGTGACCGACAATTACGCCAAGGGCAGCAGAAGAGTGATCGCATCTGCTTATAATGAGGCATCTGGTATTACGATGGATGTAATTTCTGATTGTCCGTGCGTGCAGTTCTATGCAGGCAATTTCGTCATTGATGAGAAAGGCAAGAACGGACATGTTTACAACAAGCGTGAGGGCTTCTGTCTGGAGACACAGGTGGAGCCAAACGCAGTGAATGTGGAGACCTTCCATTCTCCTGTACTGGAAGTCGGAGAGAAATACCAGTCCTTTACTGCATATAAGTTTGGCGTGCGCAAATAAAAGGACAGGCTGCCTGTGGCAATATTCCCATATATAAGGACATGTTTGTCTGGTCTTCTTCATATATTTACTGTATGAAGAAGACCAGATTTTTTTATGAAATTAATTATTTTCTCATTGTGCTGTTGGGGTGGCTGCTGCTGTTTCATAAGGCGGCGGAGGTGAACCGCGCCAGGGAAAAAGAAGGCTGGAAAACCTGGACAGGATGTGTGCTGGGAATTGCCGGGGCGGGAGGGATTGAGAGCGGAATGGCGGTTGGTATGCAGAATACTGGAAGCGCTGAGGCAACGGAGAACGATGACCTTCCAGAAATTGCTGAATCTGGGGATGAGAGACTTTCTACGCTGTCAGGAAAAATCCGTGTGCTTCTCATGGATTCAGGCTATCAATCTTATTATCATTCCTCTGTGACTTTGAATTTAAACGGAGCAGATTATGAGTATACTCCAGATTCCCCCGAACTTTCCCAGGGCGAACTTGTCCTGGGCGGCGGAGAAGCGGGAATCACCATCACTTCCATAGAAAGACAGGAGAGTCCGCCGGTTTACTACGGAACCCTGGAAATTCAAAATACGCCCCAGGGCTTGCTTCTGATCAATGAACTTCCCCTGGAAACCTACCTGGAAGGCGTGGTTCCAAGCGAGATGCCGGCCTCCTACGAAGGCCAGGCCCTGATGGCACAGGCAGTATGTGCCAGAACCTATGCTGTATGCCAGATGGAAGAGGGCAGCCTTCAGGAAGAATACGGGGCAGATGTGGATGACAGCGTGAATTTCCAGGTCTATGGCAACATTGCGCCCACAGACAAAACCAGCCAGGCAGTAAGAGAAACCAGCGGCCAGATCATGTGCCAGGACGGAAAGCCAGTAACTGCCTATTATTTTTCCACCTCATCCGGCAGAACCAGCACGGACGAAATCTGGGGCGGGACGTCATCCTCCTATCTGAAAAGCGTGGAATGCGAGTTTGATCAGAACGCTCCCTGGAGTAGCTGGAAGGTGACAATTCCCTGGACGGTTCTGGAAGAGAGAACCAGGAATCTGACCGGCAGTGAAAGCCTGGAATCCATACAGGTGGTGAAAAAAAGTGAAAGCGGTGCCGTAACCGGGCTTCAGATCACCACAGAAAAGGAGGCGGTGCAGTTAGAAGGGGAATACGAAATCCGGGAATTTTTGTCCCCGCAGGGCCAGACCATCACGGAAAAAGATGGAAGCACCGTGACTGGGGGAAGCCTTCTGCCAAGCTCTTATTTTCAGTTGAAGGCAAATAAAGGCGGCTGCGTGGAAATCACAGGCGGCGGTTTCGGGCATGGCGTGGGAATGAGCCAGACGGCAGCCAATGAGATGGCAAAAGAAGGTTACAGCTGGCAGGAAATCCTGGAATATTTTTTCCGGGACATTACCTTGGACAGGTACGAATAAATTTTCCGATGGCAGGCAATATCCAGGCAGACAGTAGACAGAAATCCCATTTCATGGTATGATACAAAAAAATTGCGCGATAGACTGGCAGGGGTACTTAAATGCAGCAGATGTTTAATGTTTGCTATATCAGGTCCTGCACCGCCTATCGCAGTAACAGCAGGAGCAATTGTATGGATAAGAAGAAAGAAAAACAGAGCGTTGTCCAGCTGATCCGTGGGTTCATGCAGCGGGCAAACGGGGATCATGTGGGCGCATATGCAGCCCAGGCTGCGTACTTTCTGATCATGTCGTTCATTCCGTTTATTCTGTTTCTTACAACTATGATCCGTTACACGCCTTTGACGTACAACATGGTCAGCGAGGCCATCCGGGCATTTGTGCCCCATAATATACAGAATTTTGTGCTTACCATTGTATCTGAGGTTTATGGAAGAAGCACGGCAGTGGTGCCTATTTCCGCTATCATGGCACTGTGGTCTGCGGGGAAAGCCATGCAGTCCCTTACCAATGGGCTGAACACCATTTACCATGTAAAGGAGACCCGTAACTGGCTGATGACCCGGCTGTATGCAGTGGTATATACTTTTATGTTCAGCGTTGCCATCATTGCCAGCCTCCTTCTTCTGGTACTGGGAAACCAGATCCAGGCCATGGCGCTGAAATACATTCCTTTTGTGGGAAAAATCATCGGCAAGGTGATCGGAGCCAGGACAGCCCTTGTGTTTGCCGGCCTGTTTCTGATCTTCCTGATTCTGTATAAAATGCTTCCCAACCGCAAGGCAACCTTCAAAAGCCAGGTGCCGGGAGCGGTGCTGATCGCAGCGGGATGGTCCTTGTTTTCCTATTTCTTTTCCCTGTATTTCGAGCTGTTTCCAGGCTTCAGCAATATGTACGGAAGCCTGACGGCACTGATCATGGTAATGCTGTGGCTGTACATCTGCATGAACCTGCTTTTGTACGGTGCGGAGATCAATTCTTACTTTGAGAAACAGTTCCGGCTGGCCCAGGCATCTGTGCGGGAAATGTTAAGCCGGGAGCACGAGGAAGCGGAAAAAGAAATCGAAAAAGAGAAAAGAAAGCTTCTGGAGAAAGTGCCGGAGAAGAAAACACAATCCTCCGAAGCCAAAAAGAAAGAAAAAGAAAGCCCTTGACAGATTTGCTTTCCTGTGGCATAGTAATAAAAGAGAAAAAGCCAGGAAGGTGTTTTTAGGAAATTATTTTCTTCCAGAGAGAGGAAGTCATCGGCTGTAAGCTTCCTTAAGTTCAGATAGTTTCTGAGTTTCGCACCGGAGCCGCGTTTCTGAAAGATTCAGTAGGAAGCGACGTGATGCTGCGCGTTAAGCGGCGAGAGAGCCTGTATACACAGGAATCAGGGTGGTACCGCGGATATGCTTCGTCCCTTTAGCTGGGGACGGAGCTTTTTTATTGTAAAAGTCTGGGCAGCAGCTGTGCCTGCGTGAAAGCTTGCTTGCACGCAGGCACAGATATTGCCCAGGCTACCCCATATGAACAAGTAGGCCGATAGGCCGGATTGTGAATATGGGGTGGATTGCGGGAGCGCGAAGCGCGGAGCAATCCACTTTTACAATAGGAAATATCGGCTATGCCGAGATTTCCTTTCCTTCCTTCCACTCTTCTGGCAGATCATAAGAATAAAGGAGAAATGAACCATGGATATGAAAGAGAGACTTCAGGAACTGGCTGAGAACGCCAGAATCCGGATCGAGGAATCCGAAGGCCTGGACAAGTTAAACGATGTGCGCGTTGCATATCTTGGAAAAAAAGGTGAACTGACCGCAATCTTAAAAGGAATGAAGGACGTATCACCGGAAGAAAGACCGAAAGTAGGACAGCTTGTAAATGAGACAAGAGCCAAGATCGAGGGTCTTCTGGAAGAATCCAGACAGAAATTAGAGGAAGCAGTCAGAGAAGAGAAAATGCAAGCCGAGGTCATCGACGTAACTCTTCCTGCAAAGAAATCCAGAATCGGTCATCGTCATCCCAACAGCATCGCCCTGGAAGAGGTGGAGCGTATTTTCATCGGAATGGGCTATGAGATTGTAGAAGGACCGGAAGTGGAGTATGCAGACTACAACTTCACCAAACTGAACATCCCGGAGAACCATCCGGCAAGAGACGAGCAGGATACTTTCTTTATCAATGACTCCATCCTTCTTCGTTCCCAGACTTCCCCGGTACAGGCCCGTACCATGGAGAAAGGCAAGCTGCCAATCCGTATGATCGCACCTGGCCGTGTATTCCGTTCTGATGAGGTGGATGCAACCCATTCTCCATCCTTCCATCAGATCGAGGGACTTGTCATTGACAAGAACATTACCTTTGCAGATCTGAAAGGAACTCTGGAAGTATTTGCCAAAGAGCTTTTCGGACCTGAGACAAAAACCAAATTCAGACCGCACCACTTCCCATTCACAGAGCCAAGTGCAGAGGTTGACGTTTCCTGCTTCAAGTGCGGCGGAAAAGGCTGCCGTTTCTGTAAAGGCTCCGGCTGGATTGAAATCCTTGGCTGCGGAACTGTTCATCCCAACGTACTTCGCATGTGCGGCATTGACCCGGATGAGTACACAGGCTTTGCATTCGGTGTAGGTCTTGAGCGTATTGCCCTTCTGAAATATGAGATCGATGACATGCGCCTGCTTTATGAGAACGATATCCGTTTCCTGAAACAGTTCTAGAGCATGTTTGAAAAAGGCTCTAATAAATAAAAAGTGAGAAGAGGATTAAATAAATGAATACTTCATTATCTTGGATGAAAATGTATGTGCCGGATCTCGATGTAACCGCACAGGAATATACAGATGCAATGACCCTGTCAGGTACAAAGGTAGAGGGATTTACCAAGCTTGACGCAGACCTTGACAAAATCGTCATCGGACAGATCGAGAAGATCGAGAAGCACCCGGATGCTGATAAGCTGATCATCTGCCAGGTAAATATCGGCAGCGAGACCATTCAGATCGTAACCGGTGCACCAAATGTTAAAGAAGGAGACAAGGTTCCGGTTGTTCTGGACGGCGGACGTGTAGCCGGCGGCCATGACGGCAAAATGACACCTGGCGGAATCAAGATCAAAGCCGGCAAGCTTCGCGGAGTTCCGTCAAACGGTATGATGTGCTCCATCGAAGAGCTTGGAAGCAACCGCGACATGTATCCGGAAGCTCCGGAATACGGAATCTATATTTTCCAGGAAGATGCAGTTGTGGGCGAGAGTGCAATCAAGGCACTTGGACTTGACGACGTTGTATTTGAATATGAGATTACTTCCAACCGTGTAGACTGCTACGGCGTTCTTGGAATCGCAAGAGAAGCAGCCGCTACCTTCGGCAAGAAATTCTGCCCGCCGGAAGTAAAGGTGACAGGAAACGATGAGAAAGCATCCGACTACGTGAAAGTAACTGTAGAGAAACCGGAGCTTTGCCCGCGTTACTGTGCAAGAGTGGTAAAAAATGTAAAGATCGGACCGTCCCCGAAATGGATGCAGCGCTGCCTGGCTTCCAACGGAATCCGCCCGATCAACAACCTGGTTGATATTACAAACTATGTAATGGAAGAGTTCGGACAGCCAATGCACGCTTACGACCTTGACACCATTGCAAACCATGAGATCGTTGTCCGCTGTGCTGGCGAGGGCGAGAAATTCGTCACTCTTGACGGCCAGGAGCGTACCATGGATGAGAACGTGCTGATGATCTGCGACGGCGAGAAGACGGTTGGAATCGCTGGTATCATGGGCGGCGAGAACTCCATGATCACAGACAATGTGCACACCGTTCTTTTCGAGGCAGCATGCTTCGACGGAACCAACATCAGACTTTCCTCCAAGAGAATCGGACTTCGTACAGATGCTTCCGGTAAATTCGAGAAAGGCCTTGATCCAAACAATGCAAAAGCCGCAATCGACAGAGCCTGCCAGCTGATGGAAGAGCTTGGCGCCGGCGAGGTTGTTGGAGGAATGGTTGACATCTGCAGCAAAGTAAGTGAGCCATCCCGTGTGAAATTTGAGCCAGACCGCATCAACGGACTTCTTGGAACCAATCTTTCCAAAGAAGAGATGCTTGGCTATCTTGCAAAAATTGAGCTTGCCTATGATGAGGAAACAAATGAGATCGTAGCACCTACCTTCCGTCAGGATATCCACTGCATGGCAGATGTTGCTGAGGAGGTTGCACGTTTCTACGGATATGACAAGATCCCGACTACTTTACCGTCCGGTGAAGCTACCACAGGAAAAATGCCATTTAAGCTTCGCATTGAGAACATTGCAAGAGATATCGCAGAGTACTGCGGATTTTCCGAAGGCATGACCTACTCCTTCGAAAGCCCGAAGGTATTTGACAAGTTAAGAATCCCGGAGGATGATATGCTCCGCCAGGTGATCACCATCAGCAATCCGCTTGGTGAGGACTACAGCATCATGCGTACCAGCACCCTGAACGGAATGCTTTCTTCCCTTGCAACCAACTACAACAGAAGAAACAAAGACGTTCGCCTGTACGAGCTTGGAAATGTTTATCTGCCAAAGGCTCTGCCGCTTACAGAACTGCCGAATGAGAGAACCATGTTCACACTTGGAATGTACGGAAACGGTGATTTCTTTGACATGAAGGGTGTTTGCGAGGAATTCTTTGAAAAGATCGGCATGAAGAAGAAAATGGAATATGATCCTGCAAGCAAGAAGGCGTTCCTTCATCCTGGAAGACAGGCCAACATGATCTATGAAGGCACTGTTGTGGGATACCTTGGAGAGGTTCATCCGCTGGTTGCTGACAATTACGGAATCGGCGACCGTGCATATATTGCAATGATTGATATTAAGAGCGTTCTGGAGTTTGCAAACTTCAACCACAAGTTCACTGGAATTGCCAAATATCCGGCTGTAACCCGTGACATCAGTATGCTGGTTCCGAAGCACGTTCTTGCAGGACAGATCGAGGATATTCTGGTACAGCGCGGCGGAAAGATCCTGGAGAGCTATCAGCTGTTTGATATCTACGAAGGAAGCCAGATCAGAGGCGGCTACAAGTCTATGGCTTATGCCCTTGTATTCCGTGATCATGACAAGACTCTGGAGGAGAGCGAGATTTCTGCAGCAATGAAGAAAATCTTAAATGGTCTGGAAGGACTTGGAATCGAGTTGAGAAGCTGATGCTTTTATATGTGATAAGACATGGGCTGACTCCCTGGAATCATCTGCATAAGGCCCAGGGGGCAGCGGATATTCCTCTTGCACAGGAGGGAATCGACCTTGCGAAAAAGACGGGAGAGGTGTTGCGGGATGTGGATTTTGACATCTGTTTTACCAGCCCTCTTACCCGGGCAAGACAGACAGCGGCTCTGGTACTTGGGGGCAGGGATGTTCCAACGATACCGGATGCGCGGATCCAGGAGATTAATTTCGGAGATCTGGAAGGCCATGTGATGCGAAAAGGCGATGCCATGGAGTCAGACTGCGGAGAATTTGATCTGTTTTTCAAGGATCCTCTGAAATTCCCACGTCCCAACAATGGGGAAAATATTCAGGATGTGCTGAAGCGGACCAGGGATTTCTGGGTGGAGAAAACCACGGATCCTTCTCTGGCAGATAAGACCGTGCTGGTATCTTCCCACGGATGTGCAGTGCGGGCGCTGCTTCAGAATCTGTATCAGGATCCGGAGCATTTCTGGCATGGATGCGTGCCGCCCAACTGCAGCATCAATTTAGTAGAAGTAAAAGATGGCAAAGCCAGATTCCTGGAGGAAGATAAGGTTTACGCCTGAAAATATGTGATATGTTATAATACCCTTGTCTATGTGAAAAGACAGTCAAACAGGCCTTTTTACCGGACAGGGGTATTTTTTTAGCCTGGTATTTTTTATAGTAATGCAAATTATGCCTGGCGACTTGTTATTATTAGAAAATTGTGATATTATAATAAAAATATACTATAATTCACAATATATGATGATATCAGGGGCAAAAGGTCAAAAAGCCGTTCATGCTTGCATGATAAGGCTTTTGAACTTGGGACCCGCCGAACATGAGGAAGTAGCGATTTACGTAGTAAATCAGCGGATTCCGAATGTTCGAGAATTGCGGGAGCTGCTTTGCAGCGGAGCAATTCGTGGATATCAAGTTAGGGGCAAAAGACCTTTTGACCCTAACATCAAAATTAAACATGGGGAGGCAGACAATGAAGAAAAAAATAACACATTCTGTATTGTTTGTTGCGGTCCTTGCAGGTACCACTGCGCTGACATTATACGCAGGCAGAGGAAATGTATCATCCACCATTTACAATTTCGTATTCCTGGCGGTGATCGCAGTACTGTACATGATCGCAATGTTCGGCGGAATGTTCCGCATGAACAATCTTGGCTCTGCATTTCACAGGGCAGTAGAAGAACTGAACAGCATGTTCAAGACTCCGGGCAAGACCGACCCGAAGAATCTCACTTACTTAGGAGAACTGTTTGATGATAAATATCTGGATCAGAAGATGGACAGCTTCACAGACAGCATCAACAACAGTAAGGAAGGTCTTGGAGATATCGAGGAGTTTATCAATGAAGACGAGCTGGATATCCACATCCACAAGAAGCTTCTGGAAATGGTGCCGGATATTTTCACCAGCATCGGTATTCTGGGAACCTTCCTTGGTCTGGTATGGGGACTTCGTGATTTCCAGCCTACAGACTACAGCGCCATGACTTCCTCTGTGGCAGCGCTGGTAGAAGGTATTAAGGTAGCGTTCCTTACCTCTATTTATGGTATTTCTTTTTCCATTGTATATACCTTTGGCATGAAAGGAGAGTATTCTTCCATGACAGAGGAACTGCAGGCATTCCTTGAGAAATTCCACTCCTGTGTAATGCCTACTGCGGAGAATGAATCCAGGAACCTGCTTCTTGCAAGCCAGAAGCTGCAGACAAGTGCCATGAAGCAGATGGCAGAGCAATTTTCCGTTCAGATGGCAGACAGCTTTGAAAAGGTCATTACCCCTACCTTCCAGAAGATGAACGATTCTCTGGATATGCTGGTGGCTTCTGTGACCAGATGCCAGGAGGATGCCATCCGGGATATTTCCGATGAGTTTTTGAAGCAGATGAACAATTCCTTCCATCTGCAGTTCCGTGATTTCAACCTGGCTCTTGACCAGCTGAAGAAGGCCCAGAAGGAGAATACGGCTTATACCTCTGCCATGTATCAGACTATGAGTCAGAAGCTTTCTGAGACCTATGAGAAGCAGGATAAGGCCATCACCGATATGGTGAAGGAGATGGGCGGCATGCAGACACGGTATATGTCCACAGCCAACCGCATCCTTTCCGAGAATCAGGAGATCCAGAAGATGCAGCAGCAGGATTACCAGCATGTTGTGGATTACCTGAAGGATGCAGAGAAATCCGCAGCCAAGTTCTGGGTTGCATGTAATCAGGCAATGCAGAAATATGTGGAGACAGCAGCTGCTTCTATTGAGAAGGTGTCTTCTGCAGGTCAGGAAAGTGCAGATCTGATCCAGGCCAACAAGAAGATGGCGGAGAATTTCACCGCGCAGATGGAAGATTTTGCCCAGTATCAGCGGCTTTCCTATAAGACTATGGAGCAGGTAAGACGTCTCCTTAGCGAGGTTTCTGCAGCCAACACAAGAGATGTATCTCTGATCGCAAGCGGAAGAAATGATTCCATGGACAAGCTTGCGGACCTGATCGCAGAGCAGAATGAGAGACAGCAGGCTCTTTTGGAAGAGATCAACAAGAACATGAAGGAGCTTTCCAAAGCTGCACAGAAAGGGAAATTCGGCTTATTCAGATAAGAGGAGAGAAACATGCGCAAAAAAAGAAAATCAGGAGAGGACGGCTTTAATGTATGGCGCTCCTACTCCGATGTTATGGCCGGTGTTCTGCTTCTTTTCATACTGATCATGTCATTGACGCTTTTTCAGGCTCAGAAGAGCTACGACGAGAGTATTCAGGAGAGAGATGAGAAGCTGGCCCTTCAGGCAGAGTATACAGCAGATCTTCTTGCCAAGCAGAATACCATTGAGGAACAGGAAGGCACCATTAAGACCAAGGATGAGAAGCTCACGGCCCTTGCCCAGACACTGGCAGAGCAGGAAGCCAAGCTGAAAGAGCAGCAGGCTCTTCTGGATCAGCAGCAGACAGATCTGGATGAGAAGACTACACTGCTCAGTGAACAGCAGACCAAGATCGATAATATTATCGGTGTCAAAGCTGAGGTTGTAGAGGCTCTCCAGAAAGAGTTCAAGAACAACAACATCAATGTAAATCTGGATTCCCAGACTGGTGCCCTTACACTGGATGCCAGCGTTCTGTTCGATGTAAATGAGTCAGAGCTTACAGATGCTGGTAAGGAAGCACTTCGAAACGTACTTCCCATTTACTGCAAGGTTCTGATGGAGGATACATATAAGAGCTATCTTGCAGAGATCATCATTGACGGTTATACGGATACAGATGGTGATTATGCGTACAACCTGGAACTGTCACAGAGACGTTCCCTTGCAGTGGCACAGTATCTTCTGGACATCCAGGGAGAATTCCTGACTGCAGACCAGAGTCTGGATCTGCAGGATTACCTTACCGTAAACGGACATTCCATGGCGAACCCTATTCTGGATGCCAATGGAAACGTAGATAAGGAAGCGTCCCGCCGTGTTGAGGTTAAGTTCCGCTTGAAGGATGACGAGATGATCGATGAGCTGAGCAAGATCATGTCCGGAAGCGAGGACACCGCGGGAAGTACAGATGGGGCTGCGGATGCAGGAACGGACAGCGGTAATTAATAATTCGGCTGAAATTTATGAAATATAAAAGAGAGTATCTTTACCATTTTCCTTTTGGGGAAGGTAAGAAGATACTCTCTTTTTATGATAGTTGTGTTTTATCCCAGCCTGGAAAGGGCTTCCTCGGACACGATTTTCTTGCGGACGCAGAGGAAAATAGTGAAGGCTGTGGTTGCCGCGGTGATATCGGAAATTGGTTCTGCGTAATAAATTCCCATAACACCAAAGAATTTCGGAAGAATCAGTGCCAGCGGAATCAGTAGGATCACCTTACGAAGCAGGGCAATGAAAAGGGAAATTTTCGCCTGTCCAAGTCCCATGAAAGTAGTCTGGCAGCCCATCTGAATACCAAAGATGGCAATTCCCGCCATGAAGATTGGCATTACTTTTTTCACCAGTGCAAGCAGTTCAGGGTCAGAGGTAAAGATTCCGGCGAACATACCCGGGCAAAATACGGTCAGAAGACAGAAAATAGTGGAAACCGCAAAGGTAAAGCTGATGGTAAGACGATAGGTCTTTTTCACACGGTCAAACTTACGGGCACCGAAGTTATAGCTGATAATCGGCTGTACGCCCTGGGTAAAGCCCTGGATGGGAACTACCGCAAGCTGCATTACGCTTTGCAGGATGGTCATGGATCCTACATAAAGGTCTCCGCCGTAAATGGAAAGTCCGCGGTTTAATACAATGTTGATGGCGCTTTCTGTTGCCTGCATGATGAAAGGAGAAATTCCAAGTGCCATAATATTTTTCAGAATGGAAAAGTCAATGGCAAGGTTTTTCCTGCGGATGCGGATGGCGGATTTCTCAGAGAGAAGAAACTTTACTACCCACACTGCGCTCACTGCCTGGGAAATAATCGTGGCAAGGGCAGCGCCCTGTACATTCATATTCAATACAAAAATGAAAATGGGATCAAGGATGATGTTGATCACGGCTCCAATCAGTACGGAAAGCATGGCAGTCCGCGCCTGTCCCTGGGAGGAAATAAACATGTTCAGTCCCAGAGCAAACTGTACGAAAATCGTTCCCATGAGATAAATGGTGATGTAATTTACCGCATAGGTGATGGTCTGGTCACTTGCCCCGAACAAAAACAGAAGGGGACGCTTAAAAATCATGAAAATAATTGTCAGGGAAATGGAGAAAATAAGAAGGACGCTGACACCATTTCCCAGGATTTTTTCCGCACGTTCTTTGTCACCTTTTCCAAGGGCAATGGAAGCCAGGGGAGCACCTCCTGCACCGATAAATGCGCTGAATGCGGAGATCAGCATAATGATGGGGAAGGTAAGTCCTACTCCTGTCAGTGCGATTGGTCCAACTTTGGGGATATGCCCAATGTACATTCTGTCAATAATGTTATAAAGAACATTGATCAGCTGGGCAATTACAGAAGGAATTGCAAGGCTAGCCATAAGACGGGGCAAGGGCATTGTGCCAAGTTTCTGTTCTTTTGTCTGTTCCATGGAATACCTCTTTTCTAAAACTCAGCCTCCGGGCAGCAACGGACTTCGGGCAAAATATACCGCAAAGCGGGGGTGTGCAGATTGCGGGATTGATTTTGGGGGCACGCTCTAAACTGTGTATCTGCCAGGTGCTGAGAAGTAATTTGTAAGGATCGCAGGACTGCCTGAATATGCAGTAACCCGCAAGGAGTAAGTATAACATAGGGACGAATATTAGGCAAGAATGATTCCGTACCATTGGAGCGGCATACGAAAATGTTTTGGATGGATTGATGATAGAAATTACCAATAAGCAGTATGGGAATTCAGAGGGAAATGTGATATGATATTATGAGTTAGGATATTCTAACTAAATGAGACTGCTTTTGACCGGACATAAAAAGGGCAGGAATGGTACCTGGCCGCGTGGATGCGGCAGAGATCTGGTACAGAACCTTTTTTCCGGCATAAGCTATTGTAGAATATAAAGGAGTTTTGTGCGTATGAATGTATTCTGGGGACTGATGATCCCTTTTTTTGGAACGACCCTGGGGGCGGCCTGTGTTTTCTTTATGAAAAAGGAACTGAATCCGCTGGTGCAAAAAGGGTTTCTTGGTTTTGCGGCGGGCGTGATGGTGGCGGCTTCGGTATGGTCCCTTTTGATTCCGGCAATGGATATGAATGCTAGGATGGGACGGTTGGCTTTTATTCCTGCGGCAGTTGGATTTTTGATTGGAATTGGATTTTTGCTTTTTATGGACCGCACAGTGCCTCATCTTCATCTGGACAGTGAGGAAAACGAAGGACCAAAATGCAATTTAAAAAAAACAACAATGCTTGTACTTGCGGTGACATTGCATAATATTCCGGAGGGGCTGTCGGCAGGAGCTGTGTTTGCGGGAGCTTTGTCCGGAAATGAGACGGTGACCATGGCGGGCGCATTTGCCCTGGCCATTGGAATTGCCATACAGAATTTTCCGGAGGGCGCCATTATTTCCATGCCCCTTCGCGGCAACGGAATGAGCCGGAGAAAATCCTTTGTTTATGGAACTGCATCCGGTGCGGTGGAGCCTATCGCGGGCGGTCTGACACTTCTGCTTGCGAAGTACATTACTCCGGTGCTTCCCTATCTGCTGGCCTTTGCGGCAGGTGCCATGATTTATGTGGTAGTGGAAGAGCTGATTCCCGAAGCCAGCGAGGGCGAACACAGCAACATCGGAACCCTGGCATTCGCAGGCGGATTTGTGTTGATGATGGTGCTGGATGTGGCACTTGGATAGCTCGGATTACGAATGCGGTCGGCAGTTGTGGGAGCGCTCAGCGCGGGTTACTGTTCACTTCGTGCCCAGTAACACGCTTCGCGATGCACAGAAATCATGCTTTGAATGATTTCGCGCCGCAATCCTCGGGTTTTCTGTGAACTTTGTTCACAAAAAACACCTCGCGGAATATTACCTATGAACAGTAACCAGCGCGGAACAACTGACTTTCATATTTGGAAATACTGTTGCAATTTGCATATTTCAAGTATAAAATAGACACCAGAGCAATTTTTACAAAAGAAAAACAAACTGCCCCATTTGGCAGCTGAAATTTGAAGGAGAGAGTAAAATGTCAACAAAAATCGGACGAAATGATCCCTGCTGGTGCGGCAGTGGAAAGAAATACAAAAAATGTCATGAGGCTTTTGATGCGAAGGTGGAGATGCTCAGACAGAAAGGCTATCCGGTCCTGGACCACAAGCTGATCAAGACTCCGGAGCAGATCGAGAAGATTAAGGAGAGCTGCAAGATCAACGTTGCAGTTCTTGACTACGTGGCAGAACACATCAAAGCCGGCGTTTCCACAGAGGAGATCGACCGCTGGGTTCATGAGGAGACCGTACGCCACGGCGGAATCCCGGCCCCGCTGAATTATGAAGGTTTTCCAAAGAGCGTTTGCACTTCCATCAATGAGGTAGTGTGCCACGGCATTCCTTCCGAGGATGAGATTTTGAAGGATGGCGATATTGTAAACGTAGATGTTTCTACTATTTATAATGGATATTTCTCCGATTCTTCCCGTATGTTCTGCATCGGAAACGTAAGCCCGGAGAAGGAGAAGCTGGTCCGCGTTACCAAGGAATGCGTGGAAATCGGTATTTCCAAGGTAAAACCATGGGAGCCAATCGGTAACATGGGACATGCGGTGCATATGCATGCTCTTGAGAATGGCTACACCATCGTTAAAGAAATCGGCGGCCACGGCGTAGGCCTGGAATTCCACGAAGATCCGTGGGTTAGCTACACCTCTGAGGAAAACAGCGGTGTGATCATGGAGCCTGGCATGATGTTCACCATTGAGCCTATGGTAAACATGGGAAGCGACGAGGTTTATACCGACGAGGAAGATGACTGGACCGTCCGTACCGAAGACGGCCTGCCCTCCGCCCAGTGGGAAGTAACCGTCCTGGTAACCGAAGACGGCTGCGAGGTCATCTGCTGGTAAGGTTTTACTGAAAGGGAAAGGCATCTACAGAAAGTTTCATAAAACAATAAGCCGTGTGTACAGGTGAAATTCTTTACTTGTATACATGGCTTTTTTTAGAAAGGCTCTTGAAAAAGTTTAGAGCAAATGGTACTATAATTTCAAAGCATATTTCTATAAGTCTAGGCATTCTTGCCATCTGTTATTCTAAATCATCACTTCAGAAATCCATGCTTTTAATTTCAATCAAAAAACAGGGCAGGGGTTTGAGGTGTAAAATAGCAGTGCGGCATATTCCCATACTCCTGGAGGAACAGGAGGTATAAGCCTATGGCAAAAAGAAAGAATAACGCTGGTACTGTAAAGAAAAAGCAGATTACAGAAAAGAATCTGAAAGCAAACAGAAACTATAAAGATACCGTATTTCGAATGATTTTTTCTGACAGGAAGAATTTGCTGTCATTGTATAATGCAGTAAATGGGACTTCCTACAAAAATCCGGAAGAATTGGAAATCGTGACACTGGAAAATGCAATTTATATGGGGATGAAGAATGATCTTGCGTTTATCATTGCTACGAATCTATTTTTGTATGAACACCAGTCTACATATAATCCAAACATGCCGTTAAGGGATTTGTTTTATATTTCCAGTGAGTATCAAAAGCTGGTTGACCATAAGTCTTTATATTCTTCTGTATTGCAGAAAATACCGGCTCCGAATTTTATTGTGTTCTACAATGGAACAGAGAAAAAAGAAGACCGATGGGAAAATGCATTGTCAGATGCGTATGAAACGCCGGATAAAGAACCAAGGCTTGAATTAAAGGTACTGACATTAAATATGAATGAAGGGCATAACAAAGAACTGATGGAGCAGTGCCAGACACTGAGAGAATATGCAAAATACGTTGCATTGGTAAGAAAATACAAGAAAGAAATGAAACTGGATGCAGCTGTCAAATGTGCAGTGGACGAATGCATTCAAAGTGGGATCCTTGCAGAATTCCTGAAGAAAAATAGAGCAGAGGTGATTGCTGTGAGTATATTTGAATACGACAAAGAGGAAGAGGAGAAAAAGCTCCGTAAGGCAGAATATGAGGCCGGGTACGATGATGGAAAGAAATTAGGTATTACAGAGGGTGAAATACGTAAGGCAAAAGAAACGGCAATAGAACTGACAAAAGTGGGGATGGCGAAATCGCAGATAGCGGCTATCCTTAAAGTGAATGAGAATATGCTTCGACAATGGCTTGAAAAATAATGGCTATTTGTAAAGAATGCGAAAAAACTTCAGAAAACCTGGTGAGAAACAAAATTTGCAAAAATAATGGTTGCAATACGGGAACAACTATAGTATAATCACTTATGTTGTGAAAAAAGATGGTCCGCTGTTACCGTGATGGGTATTAAGAACATCCAGAGAATAAGGAGAGAATAACATGAACGAAATTATTAAAAACATCGAAGCAGAGCAGCTGAAAAAAGAAGTACCGCAGTTCAACGTAGGAGATACCGTAAGAGTACACGCTCTTATCAAAGAGGGTAACCGTGAGCGTATCCAGATCTTCGAGGGAACTGTATTAAAGAAACAGGGCGGAAGCACCCGTGAGACTTTCACAGTAAGAAAAGCATCCAACGGTGTTGGCGTTGAGAAGACATGGCCGCTTCATTCCCCACACGTAAAAGAGGTTGAGGTTATTCGTCGTGGTAAAGTACGTCGTGCAAAACTTAACTACTTAAGAGACCGTGTAGGTAAAGCAGCTAAGGTTAAAGAGCTGGTTAGATAATTTTGGACGTATTCAATCGTGAATGAAATTTGCTGCACAGATGGCGATCACTGTCTGTGCAGCATTTTTTTCTTTTTCTTTACCGGAAACTGTGTTAGAATGAAATCGTGTATCTAATGTAGCAGCAAGTGGTATAAATTTTGCAACCTGGTACAATAGCGCTGGAATATTCGCGGTACCAGTATGTAAACGGAGTAATTATGAGCGAAAGAAGAAACAAGAAAGAGACGGAGCAGCTTTTTAATATGCCGGAGATCACACGGATGGAGAAGAAAGCCCTGTCCAGTGCCAGAGAGAAGTTAGAAGACAGTAAGTTAAGAAAGGTGCTGATCTGGGTATTTGAGATCGTGGTCACCCTTATTTTTGCGGTGCTCACCTCCATGATGCTGTTTCAGTCCGTAACCATGCAGGAAAGCTCCATGGAGCCTACACTGGCCGTTGGCAGCCAGTATTTTGTAAATAAACTTGCCTATAAGACTTCCTCACCGAAGCGGGGCGACATCATTGTTTTTCGCACCAACGGAAGCGACGATGCGGCACTTCATGTCCGCCGGGTAATCGGACTTCCAGGTGAGACGATCCAGATTGTCAACGGACGGATCCTGATTAATGGAGAGGCCTACAAAGAAGGCAAGGATTTTCCGTCCATCAACAATCCGGGAATGGCAGCCAATGCCATTACTCTGGAAGCAGGAGAGTACTTTGTTCTAGGAGACAACCGAAACAACAGCGAGGACAGCCGTTACGCTGACATCGGCAAGGTAAATAAGAAATACATAACCGGCAAGCTGTGGTTCCAGATTTCCCCAAGAAAAGAGATCGGCCTGCTGGATCAATAGTAGAGCGCAGGGCCTGCCTGGAAAGGGCTCTGTTTCTAACTTACTTGAAAAATTTTGCAGAACAATAAAGCGAGGTAAATATGAACGTACAGTGGTATCCTGGTCATATGACCAAGGCAAAAAGACAGATGCAGGAGGATATCAAGCTGATCGACCTGATCATTGAGCTTGTGGACTC
Source organism: Blautia acetigignens (assembly GCF_025566865.1). NCBI lineage: Bacteria > Bacillati > Bacillota > Clostridia > Lachnospirales > Lachnospiraceae > Blautia > Blautia acetigignens. Next base: position 199,745 of record NZ_JAOQJM010000004.1, on the reverse strand, counting down.
CAGAGTTCCCCTTGCAAGCCGCAATCCGGACATTGACGAGCTTGGCAGAAACAAAGCCAGACTGATCCTTCTGAATAAATCTGATCTTGGCGATGAACGCCAGAATGAAGCCTGGAAGGCCTATTTCCAGGCGAAAGGATTCTATGTGGTGAAGGTGGATTCCAGAAGCGGCGCTGGAATGAAAGCCATTCAGGCTGCCATCCAGGAAGCCTGCAAGGAGAAAACAGAGCGGGACAGAAGAAGAGGAATCAAGAACCGTCCCATCCGCGCCATGGTAGTGGGAATCCCCAACGTTGGCAAATCCACTTTTATCAATACTTTTGCAGGAAGAGCCTGCGCCAAAACAGGCAACAAGCCTGGCGTGACTAAGGGCAAGCAGTGGATTCGCCTGAACAAGAATGTGGAGCTTCTTGACACTCCTGGAATCCTGTGGCCCAAATTTGAGGATGAGGAAGTGGGAATGCGTCTTGCGTACATTGGTTCCATCAAGGATGATATTCTGAACCTGGAAGAGCTTTCCCTGACCCTGATCGATTTTCTCAGGGAAAAATATGCAGGAGCGCTGGAAAAACGCTATCAGATTGCAGAAGAGGGAACCGCTGTACAGGTGTTAGAGGCAATTGCCAGATCCAGAGGCTGCCTGAAAAAAGGCGAGGAGCTTGACTATGCCAAGGCTTCTTTGATCCTTTTTGATGATTTCCGTTCCGGCAAAATTGGAAGAATTACCTTGGAATGGGTGCCCCAAGAGGAAAAATAACATGCAGAAAATTGGAGAAATCAAGGCAGAGCTTCAGGCACTGCAGCCGGAAGAGTACGATGCCTTTTTTGAAAAATACAAGGATGATACCAGAAACGGTGTCAGAAAGCTTCTGGAACAGCTTCATAAGAAGGAGGCTGCTTACCAGAAGGAGCTTGCCCGCACGGAAGCGATGAAGGTCTATGAGCATAAATATGAAGACCTGGGTTATATCTGCGGCATTGACGAGGTGGGAAGAGGTCCTCTTGCCGGTCCGGTGGTTGCAGGTGCGGTAATTTTGCCAAAGGACTGCAAGATTTTGTATCTTAATGATTCCAAGCAGTTAAGTGCAAAGAAAAGAGAAGAGCTGTATGATGTGATTATGGAGAATGCGGTGGCAGTGGGAATTGGAATGGCAAGTCCCCAGCGGATTGATGAGATCAATATTCTTCAGGCTACCTATGAGGCTATGCGGGAAGCTATCAGTAAGCTGGATCCGGTGCCACAGATTCTTTTAAATGATGCGGTGACCATTCCCCAGGTGACTATCCCACAGGTGCCGATTATAAAGGGAGATGCCAAGAGTGTGTCCATTGCTGCGGCAAGCATTGTGGCGAAGGTAACAAGAGACCGGATGATGGTAGAATACGACAAGACCATGCCGGAATATGGCTTTGCATCTAACAAGGGGTACGGCGCGGCTGCGCATATTGAAGCGCTGAAGAAATACGGGCCAAGCCCCATACATAGGGCAACGTTTATTAAGAACTTTGTGTAGAAAATATTTCGAAAGTACATAAGATACCGACACAAAATAATTTGGAGTTTTCGTGGAGATCAATAAGAGAAGTGTTGGCACCTTTTATGAGAATCTGGCTGCCAGGTATTTGGAAAATCAGAATGTTATGATCCTGGAGCGGAATTACCGTAACAAGCGAGGCGAGATTGATCTGATCGGGCTGGACCCGGATGGATGGCTTATCTTCGTGGAAGTGAAGTACAGAAGCTCGGAGTACTCCGGCAATCCTCTGGCAGCAGTCGATGAGCGCAAGCAATGGATCATCTCCAAGGTAGCTGCCGGATATTTAATGACTCATTACAGAAGTCTGGATGTAAAATGCAGGTTTGACGTAGTGGGAATCGAGGGCAGTGAGATCAGGTGGATAAAGAATGCCTTTGAATTTCGATAAGCGCGGTACCAGAACTGGCAGACTGTTTTAAGAAGATTAGAGCGTGTCTGCCCGATGAATATGCAGATGCTTGTTAGAGTTCATATACTGAAACATAAGGAGAACATTATGGATATCAAATGGCACAGCAGTGATGAGACACACATGCAGGTGAGAGAGAAGAATGGTGTTACCTTTCTCACTTACCCTGCATTTGAGAACCTCCCGGAGATCATTCACTGCTTCAGCACAAGGCTGGGCGGTGTAAGTGAGGGGATTTTTTCCTCTATGAATTTAAGCTTCACCCGAGGCGATAATGAGAATGCGGTAAAAGAAAATTACAGAAGACTGGGTGCAGCCGTAGGCTTTGCCCCGGAGGATGTTGTGTCATCGGATCAGACTCACACCACGAATGTGCGCCTGGTAGGGGCAGAAGACAGAGGAAACGGCATCACCCGTCCGAGAACCTTCCATGATACAGATGGAATGATCACCAACGTCCCGGGTGTGGTGCTGGCCACCTACTATGCAGACTGTGTGCCCCTGTATTTCGTAGACCCGGTTCATCATGCCATTGGCCTGTCCCATTCCGGCTGGCGCGGAACCGTGGGCAAAATCGGAAAAGTAACCATAGAGAAAATGCACCAGGAATTCGGCTCCGATCCTGCAGAACTTCTTACCGCCATCGGCCCGTCCATCTGCCAGGACTGCTATGAAGTAAGCGAAGATGTGATCCTTGAGTTTCAGAATGCTTTTAATGAAAAATACTGGAATCGTCTTTTTTACAAAAAAGACAATGGAAAGTATCAGCTGAATCTCTGGGAAGCCAACCGCATTATTTTCCTGGAAGCAGGAATCCAGGAGGAACACATTTCCATGCCTGGAATCTGCACCTGCTGCAATCCAGATTTTCTCTTTTCCCATCGTGTCTCCCACGGCAAACGCGGCAACCTGGCTGCCTTCCTTGGAATTCGCAGGAAAGAAAAAGAATAATACCAGGAAAATGATTAAAAAAAATAGGATAGAAGACCAGAGCCATCAGCTCCGTCCTCTATCCTTTTTTTGATCCTTATTTTTGGTTTACCCGTTTCATCAGATCCATGATCTTCTCGTTGCTGGAACGAACCTTCTCAACGGAAACGTCATGGTTGATAATATCAATAATACTTGCAAGATACTTGCTCATATTTGCCTCTATATAGTAAGGTCTGGTCAGAAGCTCCGGGATACGGTAATTCAGGTTAGTAGTGATAACCTTGTCGATCCAGCCCTTCTCATAGTAAGCGTCAAATTTATCCATGCCCTCAGTAAACAGACCGTAAGTGGTGCAGATAAATACACGGTTTGCGTGGCGCTCCTTGATCTGTTTGGCAACATCAAGCATACTTTCACCGGAGGAGATCATATCGTCAATAATGACAACGTCCTTGCCCTCTACGGAGTCACCAAGAAACTCATGTGCTACAATCGGGTTTTTGCCGTTTACAACGGTGGAATAATCACGTCTCTTATAGAACATACCCATGTCTACGCCAAGGATATTGGAGAAGTACACCGCTCTTGACATAGCGCCCTCATCCGGGCTGATGATCATCAGGTGATCGTTGTCCACCTGGAAATTGTCTACATTCTTCACCAGAGCCTTCAAGAACTGATAGGTAGGGAAGAAGTTGTCAAATCCGTTCAGCGGAATGGAGTTCTGGACACGGGGATCATGGGCATCAAAGGTGATGATATTGGAAACGCCCATATCGCTTAATTCCCGAAGCGCAACTGCACAGTCAAGAGATTCCCTCTTCTTACGTCTGTGCTGACGGCCTTCATAAAGAAACGGCATGATAACGTTAATACGGTGAGCCTTACCGGTAGCTGCGGAGATGATTCTCTTAAGATCCTGGAAATGGTTGTCCGGAGACATATGGTTTACATGACCGCAGACAGTGTAAGTAGAGCTGTAGTTGGTAACGTCTACCATAATGTAAAGGTCTGTACCGCGGACAGATTCCTTAATGATTCCCTTGCCCTCACCAGTACCAAAACGGGGGCACTCACAGTCTACAAGGAAAGACTTCTCACTGTAGCCCTGGGGAATGTTGTTCAGACCTTTTTTTTCTACCAGTTCCTTACGGAATTTTACCAGTTTTCTGTCGACCTCCTCTGCAAGATCGCGGCAGCCTTCCAGCGCTGCGATACGGATTGGTGCGACAGGCATAGATTTCTCGAGCAATTCTATGTTCGGCATGATATTCCTCCTAAGTAGTATGCTAATTGTCGATTCAGTTTGCTGCATCAAAATAGGACAGCTGTCCTTCATTTGCAGACCTCTTCCTTATATTTATAACATTTGCCCTAAATAACGTCAAGGAATTTATTTATTTTTACTTCGAAAAAACGCGAATTTCATATTGAACCAGAAATTTTTAGTTGTGTTTTGGGAAAAAACTTGGTATATTAAAAATAATGGCTATCGTATGCGGTGCCATAGACAAATGCATTCAAAGGAAAAACAGGATGCATGACCGGCCACTGTGCGCGGTGTGAGCAGTGACTTTGATTTCTTTGAAACGATGGAGATAAATGTGAAAAAGCAAAAAAAACATGTGATTTCGACAGTGCAGGAGGGGAGCATTGCCCAGGAACTGGAGATTGTGCCTGGGGATGCCCTGCTTAGTGTAAACGGCCAGCCTGTTGAAGATATATTTGATTACCGCTATCTGATGAATGAGGAATATGTGGTACTGGAGGTAGAGAAAGCCAACGGAGAAATCTGGGAGCTTGAGGTAGAGAAGGAATACGAAGAAGACCTGGGCGTGGAATTTGCCAAGGACCTGATGGACGATTACCGCTCCTGCTCCAACCACTGCATTTTCTGCTTCATTGATCAGATGCCCCCGGGAATGAGAGATACCCTCTATTTCAAGGATGACGATTCCAGACTGTCTTTCATCCAGGGAAACTATGTAACATTGACAAACATGAGTGACCATGATATTGAGCGAATCATCCGCTATCATCTGGAACCCATCAATATTTCCTTCCAAACCATGAACCCGAAGCTTCGCTGCAAAATGCTTCACAACCGTTTTGCAGGGGATGCCCTGGAGAAGGTGCAGAAGCTTTACGATGCAGGCATCACCATGAACGGTCAGATCGTTTTGTGCAAGGGAATCAATGACGGGGAAGAGCTGGATGAAAGCATCCGCAAGCTTTCTGCCTATGCGCCTGTGATCCAGAGCGTTTCCGTAGTTCCGGCAGGGCTTACCAAGTTCCGCAAGGGACTGTATCCCCTGGAACTTTTTAACAAAGAGGATGCCTGCCAGGTGCTGGATCAGATCCATGGCTGGCAGCAAAAGATGATGGAGAAATTTGGCATCCATTTTATCCATGCTTCTGATGAATGGTATATTATGGCAGGAAGAGAACTTCCCCAGGAGGATTCCTACGATGGCTATCTTCAGCTGGAAAACGGCGTGGGAATGCTGCGGCTGCTTGGAACAGAGGTGCAGGACACACTGGCTGAGCTGGATGGAGATGACCGGAAGGTTCAGGCAGTCAGTGCCACAGGAGCCCTGGCGGCGCCTTATATTGCCCGCTATATGGGAATGATCCATGAGAAATTCCCAAATGTCAATGTAGAGGTGGTCACCATACGGAATGAATTTTTCGGAGAGACCATTACCGTAGCCGGACTGATCACAGGCGGCGACCTGATGCGGCAGTTAAAGGGAAAGAACCTCGGGGAAAAGTTTCTGATCCCCTGCAGCATGCTGAAAAACGATGAGAATGTTTTTCTGGATGATGTAACGGTAGAGGAGCTTTCCAAAGAACTGAATGTAGAGATCGTAATTGTGGATGAAGGAGGCGCTGACCTTGTATCAGCCGTTCTTGATCCGCCCCAGCATAAGAAACAGAAAAGGAGACAAATGTATGAGCAAACCGGTAGTAGCAATAGTGGGCAGGCCTAATGTTGGAAAATCCACATTGTTTAACGCACTGGCAGGAGATAAAATTTCAATTGTAAAAGATACGCCAGGTGTAACAAGAGACAGAATCTATGCAGATGTGACATGGCTGGACAAGGAGTTCACCATGATCGATACAGGCGGTATTGAGCCGGACAGCAGCGACATCATTCTTTCCCAGATGAGAGAGCAGGCGCAGATCGCCATTGACACAGCAGATGTGATCATTTTCATCACAGACGTGCATCAGGGTCTTGTGGATTCCGATGCCAAGGTAGCAGACATGCTCCGCCGCAGCGGCAAGCCGGTTGTGCTTGTGGTAAATAAGGTGGACAGCGTCCAGAAATACATGATGGATGTTTATGAATTCTATAATCTTGGAATCGGAGAGCCATTTGCCATTTCTGCAGCCAACCGTCAGGGACTTGGAGATATGCTGGACGAAGTAACCAAGTATTTCCCAGAGGATACAGGCGAGGATGAGGATTCCGATATTCCGAAGATCGCCATTGTAGGAAAGCCGAACGTAGGTAAATCCTCCCTTGTAAATAAACTCCTTGGAGAGGACCGCGTGATCGTATCCGACATTGCCGGAACCACCCGTGATGCGGTTGATACCAAGGTGACCTGGAACGGCAAGGAATATATTTTTATCGACACTGCAGGACTTCGCCGCAAGGCCAAGGTGAAGGAAGAGATTGAGCGCTTCAGCGTGATTCGTACCGTAACCGCAGTAGAGCGGGCAGACCTTGTGGTAGTGATGATCGACGCTTCCGAGGGCGTTACCGAGCAGGATGCCAAGATCGCCGGAATTGCCCATGAGAAGGGTAAAGGCGTGATCATTGCGGTGAATAAATGGGATGCCATCGAGAAAAATGATAAGACCATTTACAAGCATACCAACCGCATTCGTGAGGTTCTTTCCTTTATGCCGTATGCAGAGATCGTATTTATTTCCGCCAAGACCGGCCTTCGAATTTCCAGAATGTTTGAGACTCTGGATGCAGTGATCGAGAACCAGACCATGCGTATCCAGACAGGCGTGCTCAACGAGATCCTTGCAGAAGCCGTTGCCATGCAGCAGCCGCCGTCAGACAAGGGCAAGCGCCTGAAGATCTTCTACATGACTCAGGTGGCAGTGAAGCCGCCTACATTCGTTATTTTCGTAAACGACAAGGAACTTATGCATTTCTCCTACACCAGATATCTGGAAAACAAGATCCGCGATGCATTTGATTTTGGCGGCACACCGCTGAGATTTATTGTAAGAGAGCGCGGAGAGAAGGAATAATTATGGAACGGATTGCTTGCCTGTTTATCGGGTATTTGTTTGGAATGTTTCAGACATCCTATCTTATTGGAAAATACCATCACATGGATATCCGCCAGTACGGAAGCGGCAATGCGGGAACCACCAATGCCCTTCGTACCCTAGGCAAAAAGGCGGGAGCTATGACCCTGATCGGGGACATGTTAAAATGCGTGATCGCCATTCTGGTGGTGGACGCGGTTTTCAAAAATCAGTACGGGGATATTCTGCCCCTGCTTGGAATGTATACGGCAGCAGGCTGTGTCCTTGGACATAATTTCCCCATCTATCTGAAATTCAGAGGGGGAAAGGGAATTGCAGCTTCTGCCGGAATGCTCCTTGCCCTTGACTGGAGAGTGTTTCTGATCTGTGCTGTGATCTTTATCGGGCTTGTAGCGGTTACACGCTATGTTTCCCTGGGCTCCATGGCAGCTTATGTAGGTGCGCTGATCTGCTTTATTGCCTTTGGCGCAGCAGGAAGCTATGGCATGGATCCTTCCCATGTGGTGGAAATGAATGTGATCATGGCCCTTATGACAGCTCTTGCCATTTACCGGCACAGAGCCAATATTTCCCGTCTTATGAACGGCACTGAGAATAAGCTGGGAGCGAAGAAAAGATGAGGTGATGGATTTGGCAAAAATCAGTGTAATGGGGACCGGAAGCTGGGGAACAGCACTTGCAATACTGCTTTACAACAATGGCCATCAGGTTATGCTGTGGTCTGCACATCCGGAAAAGGCAGTCAGCCTGAATGAGACCCGCGAGGACAGTGGGAAGCTTCCCGGGGTGAAGATCCCGGAAGGAATCGTAATAACTTCCGATGACAAAGCGGCTCTTACAGATGTGGATGTGACAGTGTTTGCTTCTCCTTCTGCCTATATCCGTAAAGTAAGCAGACGCCTGGCACCTTATGTGCGCCAGAGGCAGATCATTGTAAATGTGGCAAAGGGTGTGGAAGAGAATACTCTGATGCCTGTGTGCGATATTATTAAAGAAGAGATTCCCCAGGCAGATGTGTGCGTGCTTTCCGGACCAAGCCATGCGGAGGAGGTAAGCCGGGGGCTTCCTACCACCTGCGTGGTCAGTGCCCGCAGGAAAGAAACAGCGGAATATCTCCAGGGACTTTTCATGAGTCCGGTTTTCCGTGTGTATACAACGCCGGATATGCTGGGCGTGGAGCTTGGCGGCGCACTGAAAAATGTCATTGCCCTGGCGGCCGGTACTGCCGACGGACTTGGATATGGTGACAATACTAAAGCGGCCCTGATCACCAGGGGAATTGCGGAGATGACAAGGCTTGGGGTGAAAATGGGCGCTAAGCTGGAGACTTTTGCAGGACTTTCCGGAATCGGAGACCTGATCGTTACCTGTGCCAGTGTGCACAGCCGAAACAGGCGCGCTGGCTATCTTATGGGAAAGGGGTATACCATGGAGCAGGCCATGAAGGAAGTGCAGATGGTTGTGGAAGGCGTGTATTCCGCCAAGGCAGCCAAAGCCCTTGCAGAGAAATATGATGTGGAGATGCCCATTGTCATGGAAGTGAACAAGCTTCTGTTTGAGAACAAGCCTGCATCTGAGGCGGTGAAAGATCTGATGCAGAGAGAGAAGCAGGGGGAAATTTCCTGGGAGTAAAAATGCTTCAGACGCACCCTTATGTATGCGGATGATTCTCACGGACAGTATAAGTAATTTAGAAAAATAAAAATGAAAGCCGGAAAATTTCCATTTTAGCAGTTGGAAATTTTCCGGTTTTTGTAGTTCTGCTTTGCATAATTAAAATTTAAGAGAACCAATTACTTGCCTGGGTGCGCAACATGCCATGTCAGAAAATAACATCCTTCAGATCATCCGGTACATGGGAAGTATGAAGATCCTCATTCAGGGTATCCATAATGGCGATATCCTCATCCTCAATATTGAAATCAAAAATATTGGCATTGGAAGCAATGCGGTCCGGGTTCACGGATTTGGGAATTACGGAAATTCCCTTCTGGATGGCCCAGCGAAGCCCGACCTGTGCAGGCGTGTGGGCGTATTTGGTGCCAAGGACGCACATTACATCATTGTCAAGGTAAGCCCCTCTTGCCAACGGGGCATAAGCCTGTACCTGAATGCCCTCGGACTGACAGTATTCGATCAGCTCCTTGGGATAGCACAGGGGGTGACATTCGATCTGGTTCACAGCGGGAACAATGCCGGAAACCTTCTTCAGCTCCTCCAAGTGATGGATCTGGAAATTGCTGACTCCGATGGACAATACCCGTCCGGTCTCCAGAAGCTTGGCCATCTCCAGCCAGGTGCCTGTGTAGCAGCCAGGAACTGGCCAGTGGATCAGGTAAAGATCCAGGTAATCCAGCTTCAGTCTCTCAAGGCTTCGGTAAAAAGCTCCGTCCACATCCCCGAGACGCTGTGCATTGTTCCAGATCTTGCTTGTGATGAAAAGATCCTTGCGGGGAACGCCGCATCTGGCAATGGCCTTGCCAACGCTTTCCTCGTTCTTGTAGGCGGATGCAGTGTCAATCAGGCGGTATCCTGCGTCCACTGCTGCATTTATGGCTGTCTCTGCTTCATTGTCTGCTGTCTTATATACTCCAAGCCCGAGAAGGGGCATTTCTCTGTCGTTATTCAGGAATACGGTTTCTCTCAAAGCTAATTCCTCCTTGCTGAAAAATAAACTTTAATCATTATATCATATAATCGGAAAAGAATCACCTGTTTTTTATTGAAATTTTACAAGAATCACACCTGTTTTGGGGAAGAAAGGGCAAAAACGGGCAGTTCGTTAATCTTTAAACGATTTCTTGTAAGAACTGGTAAAATTGTACAGAAATTAAAACATATATTTGTGTGATAAAGCGTTGAAATTTGGTAAAATTTTATAATTATATCCTTGCGTATTAATGAGAAAGGATGTATAATAAAAGAAAAATTGATAAATTTATGTCATTAGTCTGCATCTTTTTAGGTAGAAGAAAGGAACTGCGCTATGCATGAAGGAAGAGATAAGCGGAATCTCATTACCACAATTAAGGGAATAGAATATCCTTTTATATGCTTACTCACGCTGACGGCGTGAGCTTTTTTCGTGCCCCATTTTTATTGCTGAAAATGTGATAAGGCGGCTGTCTGGATTTAACCGGCAGCAGACTGTGGCGTAAACATCTGCCTGTCCATCAGGCGAAAGGAGTATTGCAATGCATTTGATCAAAGACGAAAACGGCAATTTGGTTCAGCATGGACATGAGCATACTCATGAGCACACACACGCTGACGGCGTGAGCCATACTCATGCTCATACCCACGAGGGATCTGAAGGCCATGACCATACACATACTGACGAGCAGAACTGCGGCACAGGCTGCGGCTCCTGCCAGGGAGGAGACTGTAAGAATGAGACAGTGGCACTCCTGACTTATATGCTGCAGCACAATGAGCATCACGCAGCCGAGCTTGACCAGATGGCAGACAACCTGGCCAAGATGGGAATGGATGCTGCTGCAAAGACCATTAAAGAAAGCGTTTCCGATTTCCAGAAGGGCAATATGCGTCTTGGGCTTGCCCTTACCCTTGTGAAAGAGGAAATGAAATAAGAATTTGACGTTACAGTGTGACACAAAGGAGGCATTAATATGTGTTTAGCAACTGTTTACAAAGAAAATGATGATTCTGTTATTTTCAAGAATGTGAGCCGCATTAATGTGGAAGGAGATAAGCTGATCCTTCGTGACATTATGGGTGACGAGAGAGTTGTAGAGGGTTCTATCCTTATGGTAGACCTTGCTAACAGTATTGTCAAAGTAAAATGCGACTGATTTTTTAGCGGATCTTCAGGCACTGGAGTGTGTTTGAATAATCGGTTCAACAGGCTCTGGCCTTTAGAATATAAAATTACTTAATACGTGGAGGTATGTAATTATGAAATTGTCAGAAGCTATGAGAGAAAAAATGCTTCTGTCCTTCGAGCTTTTCCCGCCGAAGACAGAGAAAGGAATGGAGAACCTTCCTGGAACAATCGATCATCTTATGAAGTACAAACCAGAGTACATCTCCTGTACATATGGTGCAGGCGGCGGAAATGTAGGTGCTAACAGAGAAGTATGTCAGATGATCAAGAAAGCCGGAACAGTTCCGGTAACTCATTTCACAGTAATCAAGAATACCAAAGAGGGAATCAAGGAGCAGCTGGATCAGTATCTTGCAGAGGGCGTTGACCACATGCTTGCACTTCGCGGAGATATCCCCCTTGGCGAGACAACTACCTGTGGAGATTTCAACTATGCTACAGACCTTGTTAAATTCGTTCGTGACGAGTTTGGCGATAAATTCGAGATCGCTGTTGCAGGATCACCGGAGGGACATATTGCATGCCGCAGCCTTGATGCTGACATCGCAGTTCTCAGACAGAAACAGGACAATGGTGCTGACTACATCATGACTCAGCTTTGCTGGGATATGGAGCAGTTCAAATACTGGCTGGATGCAATCCGTGAGGCTGGTGTTACAATGCCTGTAGATGTTGGAGTTATGCCAATCCTTGATATGTCTGCAACAATCAATATGGCACTTTCCCGTAACGGCTGCGTAATGGATAGCGAGCTTTGCAGACTCATCTCCAGAAACTGGCTGTTCCCGAACCCATTTGCAGCAAAAGATGCAGACGGCAAGCCATTTGATATGTTCTATGATGACAAGATCAAGAGATTCAAGGAAGAGGGAATCGAGTACACAATCAAACAGATCGACGAGTACCGTGCTCTCGGCGTAGATGGTATCCATCTGTACGCACTGAACAAATGGAAAGATGTATCTGAGATCATCGACAGATCCGGACTTAGAACTTTAATCTAAGCGTTTATCTGACTACTTATAAATTTTTGGGAGGCAATTGATTATATTATGGCACATGTAATTGCTGTCGCAGGAAAAGGCGGCGTTGGAAAAACCACATTATGCGGAATGCTGATCCAGTATCTCTGCGAGAAGGGCAAAGGCCCGATCCTTGCTGTAGATGCTGATGCAAATTCTAATCTGAATGAAGTTCTTGGAGTGGAAGTGGAGACTACACTTGGTGATGTAAGGGAAGAAATTGCCCGTGCAGAGCTTGCAAGTGAGAATCCGATCCCTGCAGGAATGTCTAAGGCAGATTATGCAGAAAGACGCTTCGAAGACGCCCTGGTAGAAGATGATGATTTCGACCTTCTTGTTATGGGAAGAACTCAGGGGAAAGGCTGTTACTGCTTCGTGAACGGACTTCTTCAGACACAGCTTGCCAAATACCAGAATAATTATCCTTACATTGTAGTAGATAATGAGGCTGGTATGGAACATATCAGCCGAGGTGTGCTTCCGTCCATGCAGACAGCAATTCTGGTCAGTGACTGTTCCAGAAGAGGCGTTCAGGCCGTAGGCCGTATTGCAGAGCTTATCAAAGAATGCGATATGCATCCTGATAAAGTGGGCCTTATCATCAATCGTGCTCCGGGCGGAAAGCTGAATGACGGAATCAAAGAAGAGATCGAGAAGCAGGGACTCAACCTTTTGGGCGTTGTTCCCCAGGATGAAACTGTTTATGAATATGACTGTGAAGGTAAACCAACCGCCAGTCTGCCGGAGAATAATCCGGTGAAGATGGCTCTTCGTGAGATCGTTGACAAGCTTGGCTTATAATTGAAAAGCTTTCCCCCTGCCTTTATGCTATGTGCAGCAGGGAAATGAAAAATGGACTGGTAATTCCGCAGTAAGCGGGAACGCTGCTGCGGAATTTTTCATCAGAACCATATCCCATGGGAGGGGATGGGTTCCGAATATCGGACGAAACATTTAAGTCTGCCCATGCAGACATCATCAAATACAAAAGTAACATATACTTAGAGGAGGTCAATAATGAGTGAATTCAAATTAACTACAGTGGAAGAATTCGAAGCTGCCACAGCCCGTCTTCTTGAGACTGGTGCAAAGGTAGGCGCTGATTCCTGGCAGATGCGTGTTAAGAATCAGACTCCACACTGTAAATTCGGTGAGCAGGGTGTATGCTGCCGAATCTGTTCAATGGGTCCGTGCCGTATTACACCTAAGGCACCGAGAGGTATCTGCGGTTGTGATGTACATGGTATCGTAGGAAGAAACTTCCTTCGTTTCACAGCAGGCGGCGCAGCTACACACTCTGATCATGGACGTGAAATCTGTATCACACTTGGACATGCAAAAGAGGGCGGCGATTACCAGGTAAAAGATCCTGAGAAGCTGATCCGTATTGCAAAAGAGTGGGGCGTTGAGACAGAGGGTAAAGACATCTATGATCTGGCTCATGAAATGTCTGATCTTGCTCAGGAAGAGTACGGAAAGATCAGAGGCGTTTCCAGATGGCTGAAGAGAGCACCTCAGCATACACAGGATCTGTGGCATGCAGCTGGAATTGAGCCAAGAGCAATCGACCGTGAGGTTTCCTGTGCACTTCATATGACTCATATGGGTAACACAAGTAAACCGGAGGCTCTGATCCGTCAGGCACTTCGTAACGGTCTTTCCGATGGATGGGGCGGTTCCATGTGCGGAACTGAGTTCTCCGATGTTCTTTTCGGAACTCCAAAGCCAATTGATACCGAGGCTAACCTTGGTGTTATGAACGCTGAGAATGTAAACATCGTTGTTCATGGACATGACCCGAGTCTTTCTGAGATGATCTGTGAGTATGCAGACAGCAAAGAGATGATCGATTATGCGAAATCCATGGGCGCTAAGGGAATCACTGTTTCCGGTGTATGCTGTACCTCAAATGAGGTTGCTATGCGTCGGGGTATTCCGATGGCTGGTAACTTCTTACAGCAGGAGAATGTTGTACTGACAGGTGCCTGTGAGGCAATCGTAGTTGACGTTCAGTGTATTTTCCCGGCACTTGGACCTCTTTCCAAATGCTTCCATACAAAATTCATCACAACTTCTCCAATCTGCCAGATGCCAGATTCCGATTTCATTGAATTTGATGCAGGTACAGCAGGTGAGAAAGCAAAACAGATCGTAAAACTTGCATGTGAAAACTTCAAGAACAGAAAACCAGAGCTTGTACATATTCCGGATTTGAAACATAAAGCTACAGTTGGTTACTCTGTAGAAGCAATCGTTAAGACACTTGACGGCGTAACAAACTCTCAGGTAGACGAAACCGGTACCACCAAACCTCTCCTTGAGTGTATTACATCCGGTGTTATCCGTGGTGCTGTTGCTATGGTTGGATGTAACAACCCGAAGGTCAGACCTGACACAGCTCACATCGAACTTATGAAGAAGCTGATCGCAAACGATATCGTGATCATCGCTTCCGGATGTTCTGCTCAGGCAGCTGCTCGTGCAGGACTTATGGACAAAGCTGCAAAGGATCTTTGCGGTGCTGGTCTGAAACGTGTTTGCGAGCTTGCAGATATCCCGCCAGTATTACATATGGGATCCTGTGTGGATATCAGCCGTATGTTGATCCTTGCAGCTGAGCTTGCCAAGGATTCCGGACTGAATATTTCCCAGCTTCCAGTAGTAGGATGTGCTCCTGAATGGATGTCTGAGAAGGCAGTTTCCATTGGAAACTATGTAGTAGCAACTGGTCTTGATACATATCTTGGTGTAGACCCATATGTTTCCGGTTCTACAGAGGTTGCAAGCCTCCTTACAGAGGGTGTACGTGACTGGGTAGAAGCAGCATATACAGTTGAGAAAGATATTGATAAATTAGGCGATCTTATGATTGCGAGAATCGAAGAGAAACGTGACGCTCTCGGAATCTGATCCAAAGAAAGGCGCGATTAACTTATGAAAATAGCAGTAACCGGTAAAGGCGGAGTAGGAAAGACAACTTTTGCGGCAACACTTGCCAGATTATATGCAGATGAAGGGAAGAAGGTCCTTGCAGCGGATGTTGATCCGGACGCAAACCTGGGACTTGCCCTTGGGTTTGATGAGGAAACTCTTGATTCCATTATTCCAATTTCAAAAATGCGTAAGCTGGTGGAGGAGCGTACCGGAGCCAACAGTCAGAACCAGTTTTATACACTGAACCCAAAGGTGGACGATATTCCGGATACCTACGGAAAGGTCTGTAATGGCGTAAAGCTGCTTGTACTTGGAACCGTGGAGACAGGCGGCGGCGGATGTGTCTGCCCTGAGCATGTCATGTTAAAGAGAATCATCAGCAACCTTGTTGTACACAGGGATGATGTGGTGATTATGGATATGGAAGCCGGTCTGGAGCATCTGGGCCGGGGAACCACGGAAAGTATGGACGAATTTATTGTTGTGATCGAACCGGGCGCAAGAAGCGTACAGACCTACAAGAATGTAAAACGCCTTGCAAAGGATCTTGGAATCACCCAGGTCAAGGTGGTTGCAAACAAAGTCCGGAATGCTGAGGATGAAGAGTTCATCAGGGCAAAGATTCCGGCTGAAGATCTTCTTGGTATGATCCACTATAATGTTGAAGTTATGGACGCAGACCGCCAGGGCAAATCTCCCTATGATTTCAGTGAGACCGTAACATCCGAAATCAGAAAGATTAAAGAAAAGATAGACAATGAAAACAGTCTGTAAATAATAGGAGGTACTACAGTGACTTTATTTGATAGAGTATTCAGCGGAAATGACGCTGTTTATGGATTAACAGAGGGTGCTATTGATGCAGCCATCGCACAGCACGGCGAAGACAAAGCAGTAAGCTTCCCTGATACCGCTTACAGCCTTCCTTGCTACTATTCTGTAACAGGAACAAAGGTTACAACCTTAAAAGAGTTAAAAGAGGCTCTTGGCGTTGTAAAAACTCTTATGACAAGAGAGAAAAGACTGAACGACGCATTTATGTCCGGTATTGCTACCGCACTTTGCGCAGAGTTCATCGAAGTTCTGAAATATATCGACGGAGCAACACCATATGAGGAGCCATGCTATGGTCATCTTGCAGATGCTGTTATCCGTGAGCTTGGTGTACCGCTTGTAACAGGCGATATTCCTGGTGTAGCCGTTATCCTTGGATCTGCTCCTTCTGTAGAAGAGGGTGTTGCTCTTGTAAAGAGCTATCAGGCACAGGGTATTCTTGTAACACTGGTTGGCGGTATCATTGATCAGGTTAAGGAAGCCGGCATGAACACAGGAGCAAACGTACGTGTTATTCCTCTTGGAAAAGACGTTACCTCTGTTATCCACGTTGTATCCGTTGCACTTCGTGCAGCTCTTATCTTCGGTAATGTAACACCTGGAGATGCAGGCACACTTATGAAATACACAATGGATCGTGTTCCGGCATTTGTTAACGCATTCGGACCTCTGGATGACGTTGTAGTTGCATGCGGAGCTGGTGCTATCGCACTTGGCTTCCCGGTAATCACAAACGAGACAGAGAATATCTTCCGTGTACCAAAGAGTCTTATCGTTCAGGAGGATGTAAGCAAATTCAACGCTACTTCCCTTGAGGCTCGTGACATTAAGATCAAGATCACAAACATCGATATCCCGGTTGCATTTGCATCCGCATTCGAGGGCGAGATCATCCGTCGTAAAGACATGCAGGTTGAGTTCGATGGTTCCCGTGTAGACTGTGCAGAGCTTGTACATACCTGTGACGCTTCTGAGGTTGAGGATCACAAGATCACAGTTGTAGGACCGGAAGTTGACGAGATGGAAGAGGGAAGCAAGAACAGCATCGCATACGTTGTTAAGGTTGCAGGAAAGAACATGCAGCCAGACTTCGAGCCTGTAATCGAGCGTAAATTCCACAACTACATCAACTGCATCGAGGGTGTATACCACACAGGACAGAGAGATATGCAGCGTATCCGTATCAGCCATGCAGCATATGATGCAGGCTTCCGTATCAAACACATCGGTGAGGTTCTTTACTCACAGGTTAAGAACGAGTTCGACGCTGTTGTTGACAAGTGTGAGGTTGTGATCTACACAGATCCTGCTGAGTGTACAAGAATCCGTCATGAGGTTGCTATCCCGATCTTCGAGAAACGTGATGACCGTCTTGCAAACCTGACTGATGAGTCTGTAGACGTATATTACAGCTGTATCCTTTGCCAGGCATTCTCCCCGTCTCATGTTTGTGTTGTTACACCTGAGAGACTTGGACTTTGCGGTGCCGTTTCATGGCTGGATGCAAAAGCTACCAACGAGCTTGATCCGAACGGACCTTGCCAGGTAATCACCAAAGAGCGTCCGATCAATGAGGATCTTGGTGCTTACGAGGACGTTGATGAAGCAGTTCAGAAGTTCTCCCAGGGTGCTCTTGAGCACGTTACCCTGTACTCCATCATGCAGGATCCTATGACCTCCTGCGGATGCTTCGAGTGTATCTGCGGTATCGAGCCGTTCTCCAATGGTGTAGTTATCGCAAACCGTGAGTATGCAGGCATGACACCTCTTGGAATGACCTTCTCTGAGATGGCTTCCATGACAGGTGGTGGAGTTCAGACTCCTGGATTCATGGGACATGGAAAACACTTCATCGCTTCCAAGAAATTCATGAAGGCTGAGGGCGGTATCGAGCGTATCGTTTGGATGCCGAAAGAATTAAAAGAGTTCATCGCAGACAGACTGAATGCTACTGCAAAAGATCTCTACGGAATCGACAACTTCACAGATATGATCGGTGACGAGACTGTTGCTACAGATCCTGAGGCACTGGTAGAGTTCCTTACAGAGAAAGGACATCCGGCACTTGGACTTGATCCGATGATGTAATAGATTCAGTAAATCCTGCTGAGGGAAAATCATTTTCTGGGGTCTGCCGTCTGGCAGGCTCCGGGAAATTTGTTTCCAGGCAGGATACTGTTTGACAGCTTGATCGTTTCGCTGCGGAGGGCGAATACAATGGATTGTTTTATTGCGGAATGAAAGAATCCATGTCTGATAATTTATTTAGCAGCAAATCCACAAAAGGTGTTGAAGCCTGTGATGGTTTGTGATAGAAGATTAACAGAAAAGGAGATGCAGAAAATTGTTAATTAACAGAATTTTCAGCGGAAATGATGCAGTATACGGTCTGACAGAAAAAGCCGTAAACGATGCTGTACAACAGCATGGTGCAGACAAAGCGGTGGGATTTCCCCATACTGCTTACTGCCTGCCATGCTATTATGCAGTAACTGGTGTTAAGATCAAGACACTTGGAGAACTGCAGGCAGCTCTTAGCGTCGTCAAATCTCTTATGACAAGAGAGCATGCACTGGAGGATGCTCTTATGTCAGGCGTAGCCACCGCTCTCTGCGCGGAATTTATTGAAGCATTGAAATATCTTGATGGGGCAGAGCCTTATCAGGAGCCATGCTATGGACATCTTCCGGACTCCATTATCCGTGAGCTTGGTGTACCGCTTGTAACAGGAGATATCCCCGGAGTAGCAGTTATTCTTGGCAGCGCACCTACTGCACAGGAAGGTGTTGACCTGATCAAGAGCTACCAGGCACAGGGTATTCTTGTAACACTGGTTGGCGGTATCATCGACCAGGCACAGGAGCTTGGCCTGAAGATGGGCTATAATTTAAGAATCGTTCCTTTGGGAAAAGACGTAACAAGTGTAATCCACGTTGTATCCGTTGCACTTCGTGCAGCACTGATCTTCGGTAACGTAACACCTGGTGATGCAGCAAGCCTTCTTACATACACCAAAGACAGGGTCCCGGCATTTGTAAATGCCTTCAATCCTGTTGATGATGTAATTCTCGCAGCAGGTGCAGGTGCTATCAAGCTTGGCTTCCCGGTTATCTCCAATGAGGATGAGAACATTGCGGAAGTACCAGGCGCACTGATCGCATGCCCGAACGTTGCTGATTTTAACAAGGTTTCCCTGGAAGCCAGAGGAATCAAGATCAAGATTACAAAAGTGGATATTCCGGTTGCGTTTGCATCCGCTTTTGAGGGCGAGATCATTCGTCGTAAAGATATGCGTGTGGAATTTGACGGTTCCCGTGTGGACTGCGTAGAACTTGTGCAGACTAAGGAAATGAACGAGGTCGAAGATCACAAGATCACTGTCGTAGGTCCTGAGGTCGATAGCTTTGAGCCTGGAAGCAAGCACAGTCTTGCCTACGTGGTAGAAGTAGCAGGCAAGAAGATGCAGCCGGATTTTGAGCCGGTTATCGAGCGTAAATTCCACAATTATATAAACTGCATTGAAGGTGTATACCATACAGGACAAAGGGATATGTTCCGTATCCGTATCAGCAATGACGCATTTGCAGCAGGCTTCAGAGCCAGACATTTTGGCGAGGTTCTTTACACACAGGTAAAGAATGAGTTTGAGGCGGTTGTAGATAAGTGTCAGGTAACCGTTTACACGGACCCGGCTGAGTGTACCAGAATCCGTCACGAAGTAGCAATTCCTACTTTCGACAAACGTGATGCACGTCTGGAAACCCTTACCGATGAGTCTGTAGACGTTTATTACAGCTGTATCCTGTGTCAGGCATTTTCTCCGTCACATGTCTGCGTAGTAACACCGGAGAGACTTGGACTTTGCGGAGCCGTTTCATGGCTTGATGCAAAAGCCACAAATGAGCTGGATCCAAACGGCCCATGTCAGATCATCACCAAGGAGCGCCCGATTGATGTAAATCTGGGCTCTTACGAGGATGTTGATGAAGCAGTAAAGAAATATTCCCAGGGTGCTCTGGAGCATGTTACTCTGTACTCCATCATGCAGGATCCTATGACCTCCTGCGGATGCTTCGAGTGTATCTGCGGTATCGAGCCATTTTCCAATGGCGTGGTTATCGCAAACCGTGAGTATGCAGGCATGACACCTCTTGGAATGACGTTCTCCGAGATGGCTTCCATGACCGGAGGCGGTGTTCAGACACCAGGCTTTATGGGACATGGAAAACACTTTATTTCATCCAAGAAATTCATGAAGGCAGAGGGCGGAATTGAGCGTATCGTATGGATGCCGAAGGAATTAAAAGAGACCGTGGCGGAGCGTCTCAACAGAACTGCAAAAGAACTCTATGGCATTGACAACTTCACTGATATGGTCGGTGATGAGACAGTTGCCACAGATCCGGAAGTTCTTGTTGCATTTTTAACAGAACATAATCATCCTGCATTGTCAATGGATCCGATGATGTAGTATAATGGTTCTGTATACTTTTACAAAATTTTCAAGGAGGCTTTAAGAAATGCCATTTAATCAGAAACCACAGAAGTTCAACGCAAAGATCAACACTGTTACGGTTGGAACTGGTGATAAAGCGGTTACTATTGGAGGAAATTCCACATTTCCGTTCTATACATTTGATGCACCAACCGAGAACCGTCCGAAAATCGGTGTAGAAATCACTGATATGGGACTTGACGAATTTGCGCCGGGAATCAAAGCATATTATGAAGGATGCACCACTATGGCTGAGATCGCTAAGAAAGCAGCAGCTATGGAAGGTGGAGATTTTGTTGTACTCAATCTGGATGGCGGAGATCCAAACGGAGTAAACAAATCTACAGAAGAGCTTATTGCAGTAGTGAAAGAGGTTGCAGAAGCAATCGACTGTCCATTAGTAGTTGAAGGCTGCAAGAATGTGGAGAAGGATGCGGAACTTCTTCCAAAGGTTGCAGAAGCACTTCAGGGCAGAAACGTAATCGTTATGTCTGAGAAGGAAGAAAACTACAAGGCAATCGGTGCAGCAGCAGGTCTTGCTTACAACCAGATCGTAGGTGCTGAGTCTGCTGATGATATCAACCTTGCAAAACAGCTGAACGTAGTTACAACACAGTTAGGTGTTGATGCGAAGAAGATCGTTATGAACGTAGGTACCGCAACAGTAGGTTACGGTTATGAGTACGTTGTTTCCACTATGGACCGTATCAAAGGAGCAGCTTTATCCCAGAATGATAACATGCTGCAGATGCCAATTATTACACCGGTTTCTTCTGAGACATGGGGCGTAAAAGAATCAGTTGCTACTGAGGAAGATATGCCTGAATGGGGATCAGAGGATGAGCGTGGTATCAACATGGAAGTTATGACAGCAGCAGCAGACCTTGCAGCAGGTTCTGATGCAGTTATCTTAAGACATCCACAGTCTGTAAAGACCATCGCTAAGATGATTGACGCACTTGTGTAATAATTTTTAGGAGGAATAATTGATATGGCACTGAATGGTATTCAGATTTTTAAATTAACACCAAAGAAAAACTGTAAGGAATGTGGATGCCCGACATGTATGGCTTTCTCTATGAAGGTTGCACAGGGCGCTATGAAAATTGAGCAGTGTCCACATATGTCCGAGGACGCATTAGCTTCCCTTTCTGAGGCAACAGCTCCGCCAATGAAGACAATCAAGATCGGAACTGGCGCAGAGGAGCTTACCCTTGGCGGTGAGACAGTTCTTTTCAGACATGAGAAGACATTTGTAAACAAATCCAGATATGCAGTAGAGCTGTGCACATGCATGGACGATGCTGCTGTTGATGCGAAGCTGGCTGAGATCCCGAAGGTTGATTACGACCGTATCGGTGAGAGAATGTACGCAGAGCTTGTTTATGTGAACTGTGATGCTGAGGCAACAGCTGACAAATATACAGCTCTCGTTCAGAAAGCAGCAGCACTTGGACGTACTATGATCCTTGGATGCTCTGATCCTGAGATCGCAAAAGCAGCCCTTGAAGTATGCAAGGACAACAAGCCGGTATTAAACGGAGCAAATGCTTCCAACTACGAGGCTATGAACGCTGTTGCTACAGCAGCAGGTGTAGTTCTTGGTGTATCCGGCAAAGACTTAAACGAGTTATATGACACCACAGCAGCTCTTGAGAAGCTCGGAAACAAGAACCTGGTACTTGATGTAACAGGTGCTGATGTAAAAGAGACCTTCGGAAATGCTGTTCAGGTTCGTCGTGCAGCTCTCAAAGATCAGGACAGAACCTTTGGATATCCTTCTATTGTAAATCTTGCTAAGATTGCTGGCGGAGATTATCATCTTCAGGCAGCACTTGCAGCTGTATTCACTATGAAATATGGTTCCATTATCGTTATGGAGCGTATGACATATGCAGAGGCACTTCCGTTATACGGTCTGCGTCAGAACGTATTTACTGACCCGCAGAAGCCAATGCGTGTAGAGCCAGGCATCTACCCAATGAACGGTGCTGACGAGAATTCTCTTGTTGTTACAACTGTAGACTTTGCTCTTACATACTTCCTTGTATCTGGTGAGCTGGAGCGTTCCGGTGTTCCGCTTAACCTTGTTATCAATGATGCAGGCGGATTATCCGTACTGACCTCCTGGGCTGCTGGTAAGTTCTCCGGAAACAGCATTTCCGCATTCTTCAAAGAGAACGTAGAGCCTAAGGTTAAGAGCAGAAGACTTGTAATCCCTGGAAAGGTTGCCGTACTTAAGGGCGATCTGGAAGCAAAGCTTCCGGGATGGGAGATTATTGTCGGACCAAGAGAAGCTGTACAGCTTGTTAAGTTCTTAAAGGACCTGGACGCATAAACAACTAAATCTATCAAAAAGGAGAACACTACAATGGCAAAATTTATTACTATTGGTGAGAGACTTTCCACAACAGCACCATCTGTAAACAAAGCTTTTACAGAGAGAGATCCTGAGCCGATCTTAAAAAGAGCAAAACAGCAGCTTGATGCTGGTGCTGTATATCTTGATGTAAACATCGGACCAGCTGAGAACGATGGAGAAGACCTGATGAAATGGGCTGTTAAGCTTCTTCAGGAGAACTTCGATAATGTTCCGCTTGCACTTGATACTTCCAATAAGAAAGCTATCGAGGCTGGTATTTCTGTATATAACAGAAGCAAAGGAAAACCGATCGTTAACTCCGCAGATGCTGGCGGAAGAATCGAGAACATCGACCTTGCAGCAGCAAACGATGCTATCGTTATCGCTCTTTGCTCCGCTGACGGTATTGCAGCAGACAATGATGAGCGTATGATGCACTGCCAGAACATGCTTGAAAGAGGTATGGGACTTGGCATGGATCCTTCTGATCTGTGGTTTGATCCGTTATTCCTGGTTGTTAAGGGAATGCAGGAGAAACAGATGGAAGTTCTGGAGGCTATCAAAATGTTCTCCGATATGGGACTGAATTCTACAGGCGGTCTGTCCAACAACAGTAACGGTATGCCGAAGAATATCCGTCCGATCATGGATTCCGCATTAGTTGCTATGGCTATGATGCAGGGTCTTACATCTGCAATTGTTAACCCTAACGACCTTCGTCTTATGGAAACAATCAAATCCTGCGATGTATTCAAGGGCAACACCCTGTATGCTGATTCCTATCTTGAGCTGTAATCACGGAGTAGCTGACTTTTATAAGCTGTCTGCGTAAGCGGATATTTCCGTGCTTGAATAGGGACGTAAGATACAAAGAGGGGCTGGGGCTTGGGCCTCAGTCCCTTTTTTAACAAATTAAATGTCTGTTTTGGCAGATATTACCATATGAGAAAGGTGAGTGCCGAATGTTTAAGGTAACATTTTCTTTTGAAGATGGCAGTGTGGTAGAACATTTTGCCAATGCGGGGGACAATTTACTTGAATTAGCGCGAGAGGCCAATGTGGCCATCGACGCACCATGCTCCGGAAATGCTTCTTGCGGAAAGTGCCGGGTGCAGTTGATAAAGGGAGAACTGGACAGCAAGAAAACCTTGCATATCAGTGATGAAGAATATCAGGCAGGATGGCGTCTTGCCTGTGTAAGCAAGATCTGTGCTGATGTGACTGTGCTTGTTCCTGATATTGCGTCTGCTTACAAGAGCAGAATGAAGGTTGCAGACCTGAGCTCCAAAGAGGAAATTGCCATTTTTGAAAACTCCAAGAATGATGTGGAGATGACCGGAATTGAGCTTCGGAACAGTCTTGACGTAATTGAACTGGAGATGGACGAGCCAAGTCTGGATGATACAATGCCGGACAATGAACGTCTTACAAGAGCTTTAAAGAAATACATGAATCTGAAGCAGGTAAGGATTCCTTATGCTGTTTTAAGAAAATTACCGGATGTGCTCCGGGAGAACCATTTCAAAGTGAAATGTGTAGTCCGGACTGCACCAAATGATCTTTTTGTATACGATATTTTCGGAAAAGATGAGGATGTAGTAGTCGGTGGTCTGGCAGTAGATATTGGTACTACCACCGTGTCCGCAGTTCTGATCAATATGGAGACAGGAGAAATTCTTGCCAAGGCTTCCTCCGGAAACGGACAGATCCGTTTCGGCGCAGATGTTATCAACCGTATCATCGAGCAGCAGAAGCCAGGAGGAAAGAAGAAGCTGCAGGATGCCGTAATTAAAGAGACCATCAACCCTCTTATTGCGCAGATGTGCAAAAGCGCCGGTATTTCAGCCAGCCATATTTACAGAATGTCTGTAGGCGCAAACACAACCATGAATCATCTGTTTGCAGGAATCAATGCGGATCCGGTCCGTATGGAGCCATACATTCCTGCATTCTTTAAGACCAACTCCCTTTTTGCTTCTGATGTGGGAGTTGCCATTAATAAAGACGCGCATATTATTATTGCGCCGAATATCGGAAGCTATGTAGGCGGTGACATTACTGCCGGAACCTTAGTAAGTATGATCTGGAACAGACCGGAGTTTTCCCTGTTTATTGACCTTGGTACCAACGGAGAGCTGGTATTCGGAAACTCTGACTTTATGATGAGCTGTGCATGTTCAGCAGGACCTGCCTTTGAGGGTGGTGACATCAGCTGCGGTATGCGTGCAACAGACGGTGCCATTGAGGCCTGTACCATTGACAAGGAAACTATGATTCCTACCTACAAGGTAGTAGGAAATCCTGGAACCAAGCCGATCGGACTTTGCGGTTCCGGAATCATTGACGTGATCAGTGAGCTTTTCATGTGTGGAATCATCAACCCTAAGGGTAAATTTGTCCGCGAGGGTGAGAGAATCCGCCACGACAAATATGGAATGGGAAGCTATGTGATCGCATTTGAAAGCGAAGCAGGCTCTGTGAAGGATGTTGAGATCACAGAGGTGGATATTGATAACTTTATCCGTGCCAAGGGTGCTATTTTTTCTGCAATCCGCACTATGCTCAACAGTCTGGACTTTGATGTAAGCATGATTGATGATGTTTATGTAGCAGGAGGTATCGGAAGCGGTATCAATATGAGAAATGCTGTAAATATCGGAATGTTCCCGGATATCCCTCTGGAGAAATTCCACTATATCGGCAATTCTTCCCTGACAGGCTCCTACCTGATGCTTCTTTCTACAGCAGCAGAGAAGAAGACCTATGAGCTTGCTGCAAACATGACATACATGGAGCTTTCCACAGTACCGACTTATATGGACGAGTTTGTGGGCGCATGCTTTATTCCGCACACAGACACCGGAATGTTCCCGGACGTAATGAAAGATTTACAGAACAGGAAGTAAACAAAAATGCCATTTACCATTGATGATTTAAACTATGATAAAGACAGCAAGGAGAGAATGCCCTGGGAGCATTATCTTGAGCTGTATGCAAAGGCTGATCCTAAGGAAATCGCAGCCAGACTTTCTATTCCATATGATGAAAGTGCGAAAGCCTTTACTTTGACATTTCTGGGCTCTGATTATACTATCACATACCCGGATTTTCAGGTAAAGCATGTGGAGGATGAGAAGAAATGCTATCCTCTTGAGGATATGATCTATGCGAAAATCCTGACGATCCGTTTTCTGTTAAACGGTTCTGCTTCCATGGGAACCGGTAAGTATAAAACCTACCGTGAAATGCCTTGGGGCGAAGTGTATTTACGCCAGTTTGACGGAAGATGCATTAAGCGTCTTGCATTTACTTATGGTAACAGACTGAAGGATTTCAGGCTGGTAATGGATCATATGAAATGCACTCCTGTGAAATTCGGAGATGCGGCATATGAGTTATCCATTTATCCCGGATATCAGATCCAGATGATTCTGTGGGAGGGAGATGAGGAATTTCCACCATCCTCCCAGATTCTGTTTTCAGATAATTTCCCCGTATCCTTTGCTGCGGAAGATATGGCGGTTATGGGAGATGTGATCATCGGCTCTTTGAAAGCCTTTTTAAAGGCAGCGCAGGCGAAATGATCCTGCATATAAATTAACCGGAATTTAAAGGCTGTTAAATGTAAAAGCGGTATATTCATGATTAAAGCGGATCCGGACAGGGGCATGATCCTTAATACCCTTTCGGAAGCCGTTTTGATAAATTCAAATTATGCGGAGGCGTCCTGCTCAGGTAGCGGTGACGTAAAAAGGAGGTAAGTTACAATGGGATACAAGAGTGACATTGAAATCGCACAGGAATGCGAAATGCTGCCGATTACCCAGATTGCACAGAAGGCTGGTATTGATGACAAATACCTGGAGCAGTATGGAAAGTATAAGGCAAAAATCGACTACAATCTCTTAAAAGAGAGCGATAAAAAAGACGGAAAACTGATCCTTGTAACAGCAATTAACCCTACCCCGGCAGGTGAGGGAAAAACAACTACAACTGTAGGTCTTGCAGATGGAATGCAGAAGCTTGGAAAGAGCGTAATGGTTGCGCTTCGTGAGCCATCTCTTGGACCGGTATTTGGTGTAAAGGGCGGTGCAGCAGGCGGCGGCTATGCACAGGTTGTTCCGATGGAGGACATTAACCTTCACTTCACAGGTGACTTCCACGCAATCGGCGCTGCAAACAACCTTCTTGCAGCAATGATCGACAACCACATTTTCCAGGGCAATGCACTGAACATTGACCCACGTAAGGTTACATGGAGAAGATGTGTGGATATGAATGACCGTCAGCTTCGTAACGTAATCGATGGTCTTGGCGGAAGAACAAACGGTATGCCACGTGAGGATGGCTACGATATCACAGTAGCATCTGAGATCATGGCAGTTCTCTGTCTTGCAAGCGATATCACAGATTTGAAGAACAGACTTGCAAGAATGATCGTTGGCTATACATATGGCAAACCATCAGAGCAGAAGCCTGTAACAGCTGGTGACCTTCACGCAGAAGGCGCTATGACTGCACTTTTAAAGGACGCCCTCAAACCAAACCTGGTTCAGACTCTTGAGCATGTACCGGCAATCGTTCACGGCGGACCATTCGCAAACATCGCTCATGGCTGCAACTCTGTAACAGCTACAAAGATGGCTATGAAGCTTGCTGATTATGCAATTACAGAGGCTGGCTTTGGTGCTGACCTTGGTGCTGAGAAATTCCTTGACATCAAATGCCGTATGGCTGACCTTCATCCAAATGCAGTTGTTATCGTTGCTACTGTTCGTGCACTTAAATACAATGGCGGCGTTGCAAAAGCAGATCTGAATAATGAGAACCTTGAGGCTCTTCAGAAGGGTCTTCCGAACCTTCTGAAACATGTAAACAATATTAAGAATGTTTACAAGCTTCCATGTGTAGTTGCAATCAATGCATTCCCAACAGATACCAAGGCAGAGCTTGATCTTGTAGAAGCAAAATGTAAAGAGCTTGGTGTCAATGTTGCGCTCTCCGAAGTATGGGCAAAAGGCGGCGAAGGCGGTCTGAAGCTTGCTGAGGAAGTAATTCGTCTGTGCGAGGAGCCAAACGACTTTACTTATGCTTATGAGCTTGAAGGCTCTATCGAGGACAAGCTGAACCAGATCGTTCAGAAGGTTTACGGTGGAAAGAACGTAGTTCTTACAGCAAATGCTCAGAAACAGGCAAAACAGCTTGAGGCTCTTGGCTTTGGAAACTGCCCGATCTGTGTTGCAAAAACACAGTACAGCTTAACGGATGATCAGACAAAGCTTGGTGCTCCAACAGATTTCGAAGTAACCGTTCGCAACCTGAAAATTTCTGCTGGTGCAGGCTTCATTGTAGCTCTTACCGGTGAGATCATGACTATGCCAGGTCTTCCGAAGGTTCCGGCTGCTGAGAGAATCGATGTTGACGAGACAGGTAAGATCACAGGACTGTTCTAATAAGGAGATAAACGAAAATGGGATTTTCAACAAGTACATGTACAGAATTTGTAGAAGTTCTTGCTTCTAAAGCCCCGGTTCCGGGCGGCGGCGGAGCATCCGCATTGGTTGGTGCAGTAGGAACTGCTCTTGGCAACATGGTAGGAAGCCTTACTGTTGGCAAAAAGAAATATGCAGATGTTGAGGAAGAAATGTGGGAGCTGAAGGGCAAATGCGACCAGCTTCAGAAAGATTTCCTTCGTCTTATTGAGCGGGATGCAGAAGTTTTTGAGCCTCTTTCCAAGGCATATGGAATGCCAAAGGAGACAGAAGAAGAGAAGGCTGAGAAAGCAAGAGTTATGGCAATCGTATTAAAGGATGCCTGCTCCGTTCCTATGGAAATTATGGAGAAATGCTGTGAAGCACTTGATCTGATCAAGGAATTCGCTGCAAAGGGCTCCAAGCTTGCAATCAGCGATGCCGGTGTAGCGGCAACCTTCTGCAAGGCTGCATTAAAGGGTGCCAGCCTGAATGTTTACATTAACACCAAATCCATGGCAGACAGAGAATATGCAGAAGAGCTCAACGCGAAAGCAGATGCTATGCTTGAGAAATATTGTAAGCTTGCAGATGAGACATTTGACAGCGTTCTTGCAAGACTGAAATAATAGGATACCAGAAAGGGAGATCATTCAAAATGGCAAAACAGTTATTAGGTAAAGAAGTAACTGCTGCATTAAATGAGCGCATCAAAGGCAATGTGGCAGCACTTCAGGAAAAAGGCGTTAACCCGACACTTTGCATTATCCGTGTAGGCGAGAATCCAAGCGACATTTCCTATGAGAGAGGCGCAACAAAGCGCTGCGAGACTTTAGGAGTTGCCTGCGAGAAGATTCTTCTTCCGGAGGATGTAGCTCAGGAAGAGCTTCTTGCAGTAATCGACAAGGTAAACAAGGATGACCATATCCATGGCGTTCTTCTGTTCCGTCCGCTTCCGAAGCACTTAGACCAGGCAGTGATCGAGAATGCACTTGCTCCTGAAAAAGATGTTGACTGTATGACAGACCTTTCCATGTCCGGTGTTTTCACAGGTAAGAAGATCGGCTTCCCACCATGTACACCACAGGCATGTATGGAGATCCTGGATCATTACGGAATCGACTGCACAGGTAAAAAAGCAGTTGTAATCGGAAGAAGCCTTGTTGTTGGTAAGCCGGCGGCAATGATGCTTGTTAAGAAAAACGCAACTGTAACCATCTGCCATACAAGAACCGTTGATATGCCATCTGTAGCTCGTGAAGCAGACATCATCATCGTAGCAGCAGGCCGTGCAGGCGTTGTTGGCGCTGATTATGTTAAAGAGGGACAGGTTGTGATCGACGTAGGAATCAACGTAAATGCAGAAGGCAAGCTTTGCGGAGACGTTGACTACGCAGCAGTAGAGCCGATCGTTGATGCGATCACACCGGTTCCTGGCGGAGTTGGAAGTGTTACAACTTCTGTTCTGGTAGGACATGTTGTGGAGGCAGCAATGCGTAAGGTAAACGCATAATTTGCATAAAGAAAGCTCTCCGGGGAAACCCGGGGAGCTTTTTATAGTATAGTTCAGAAGCTGATTTCGTTACTGTTCACTGGTAACATTCCGCGAGGTGTTTTTTGTGAACAAAGTTCACAGAAAACCCGAGAATTGCAGCGCGAAATCATGCGAATGCATGATTTCTGTGCATCGCGAAGCGTGTTACTGCTCACGAAGTGAACAGTAACCTGATTTCCATTAGAATATGTTTAATATTTACAAAAAAATTGCTTTTCTCTTAAAAATATTGTATCATAGATAGTAACAGATATATGGAGGTCGTGTGATATGGGAAAAGTGATGGCAGTAAATATCAGCGAGAAACGAGGAACTCAGAAGGTCAATGTCCACACTGTGAAACTGATCGAGAATTATGGACTGGAGAATGACGCCCATGCAGGGAACTGGCACCGCCAGGTCAGCCTTCTTTCCTATGAGAAAATAGAAGAATTCAAGGCGAAGGGAGCCCCGGTGCAGGATGGCGCCTTTGGGGAAAATCTCATTGTGCAGGGGTTTGATTTCAGAACTTTGCCTGTTGGCACACGGCTGAAATGCAACGATGTGATCCTGGAAATCACCCAGATTGGCAAGCAGTGCCACAATGGCTGCGAGATTTTTAAGATCATGGGGGACTGCATCATGCCAAGAGAGGGCGTGTTTGCCAGGGTGATCCACGGCGGCGTGATCTCAGAGGGAGACGAGATGGATTATGCTTGATCAGTATGGAAGAATCATTGATTACATGCGGATTTCCCTTACAGACCGCTGTAATCTGCGGTGCATTTACTGCATGCCAGAGGAAGGAATCTGTCAGATTCCCCGCACGGAGGTTCTAAGTGAAGATGAAATCTTAAGAGTCTGCAGCCTGGCCAGTGAGCTTGGGATTTCCAGGATCAAGCTGACAGGAGGGGAGCCTTTGGTGCGCAGGATCTGTGTTCCCCTTGTGAAAGAGCTGAAAGCTCTTCCCGGAATCCAGCAGGTGACGTTGACTACCAACGGCATTTTGCTGAAAGAGCAGCTGCCGGGGCTGATGGAAGCGGGATTGGATGCAGTGAATATAAGCTTAGACACTTTGGATGCAGAGACTTTTCGAAAAATCACCAGAAGGGATGAGCTGAAAAAGGTGCTGGAAGGACTTGAGGCAGCACTTTCCTATCCGGAGCTTAAGGTGAAGGTAAACTGTGTTCCTACTTTTCAGAGCCAGCAGGATCTTTTGCAGGTGGCGGTCCTGGCAAAGGAGAATCCGCTCCATGTGCGGTTTATCGAGATGATGCCCATTGGTCTTGGAAAAGAGTTTACAGCGAGAGACGAGGAGACGGTAAAAGGGCTTCTGGAGCGTGCTTACGGTCCTATGACGCCTACGAAGGAAACCCTTGGAAATGGGCCCTGCCATTATTATACCCTTGAAAATTTCCAGGGCAGAATTGGATTTATCAGTGCTTTGTCCCACAAGTTCTGCAGTCAGTGCAACCGTGTGCGCCTTACTTCTACCGGATATCTGAAGGGCTGTCTTCAGTTTGAAAACGGAGCGGACTTAAAAGCATTGTTAAGAGGCGGCGTTTCCGATGCGCTTCTGAAGGAAACCATCCAGAAGACCATTTATGAGAAGCCAGCAGGCCATAATTTCCAGGAAAAAAAGAACGGGACAGAAGAGTCCCATATAATGGCGCAGATCGGCGGATGAGAACCTATAAAAAGCCGGATTTTGCAGATGTATTTTCCGTACATCCAGCAGAATCCGGCTTTTTGTGCGCTTTGGTATATTTTTCACTGAGTTAATTGTGCAAAAAAACATTGTTAATTAAAAGACTTATTAGGAAAAGCTTGCCAAATTGAACAAAAAAATATATAATTTTCTTACAAAAAATAGTGAAGTTTGTTAAAAAATACGCAATGCCGGAGACCTTATGGTGAAACATTCACAAAAGGGCCAGAGGTAGAACTGGCAGGTAAGGAGGATTAACAGTAATGTTAGATCAGTCATGTTACAAAAAGGCAGATGAGATTATTGAGCATTATGAAAAATGTGCGGCCTCATTAATTCCCATCATGCAGGACATTCAGGCAGAATACCGGTATCTGCCTGCAGAGCTTCTGACCTACGTTGCCGAGAAGATCGGCGTAACAGAAGCCAAGGCGTTCAGCGTAGCCACCTTCTATGAGAACTTTTCCTTTGAGCCCAAGGGGAAATACATTATCAAGGTGTGTGACGGAACAGCCTGTCATGTAAGGAAATCCATTCCCGTAAAAGAAGCTTTTATGAAAGAACTGGGACTTAGCAATAAGAAGCACACCACAGACGACATGATGTTCACTGTGGAGACCGTATCCTGTCTTGGAGCCTGCGGACTTGCTCCCACCTGTATGGTCAATGAAGAAGTACATGCCAAGATGACACCGGAGAAGGTAGTAGAGCTGATTAACAGATTGAGAGGTGAGAATGGATGAGAATAAACAGTAAAGAAGAACTGCTGAATAAGAAAGCTGAGGTCGAGCAGCTGATAAATGGTTTTACCTGCCGTGTTCTCGTCTGTTCCGGTACCGGATGTATGGCTTCCGGTGCACAGAAGATTTACGATGAGATGGTAAGGCTTTGTGAAGGAATCGATGGCGTACAGATCGAGATGGAGAAAGACATTCCTCATGTAGGCGTGATCAAGACCGGCTGCCAGGGACTTTGCGAGTTAGGACCTCTGATGCGCATTGAGCCTTACGGATATCAGTATGTACATGTTCAGGAAGAAGACTGTCTGGAGATCGTAGAGCGTACTGTACGCCTCGGACAGCCTGTAGACCGTCTGTTTTACCGCCATGGGGATGAGGTCTGTCCCAAGCCAGAGGACATTCCGTTCCTTAACCGTCAGACCAGGATCGTTCTTGAGAACTGCGGTAAGATTGACGCGGAATCCATTGATGAATATATTGCAGCAGGAGGCTTTGCTGCTCTTGCAAAAGCAGTTACAGAGATGACTCCCCAGGAGGTTATTGATGAGGTTACCAGATCCGGCCTTCGCGGACGTGGCGGTGCCGGCTTCCCGGCTGGCAAGAAATGGTCACAGGTAGCCAGACAGGCTGAGAAGACCCGTTATGTTGTATGTAACGGTGACGAGGGTGACCCGGGAGCATTTATGGACGGCTCCGTTATGGAAGGCGACCCATATAAGATGATCGAGGGTATGATCATTGCCGCTTATGCAGTAGGTGCTGAGAACGGATACATATATGTGCGTGCAGAGTATCCTCTTTCTGTCGCAAGACTTCGCCTTGCTATTTCCCAGGCTGAGAAATATGGTCTTCTTGGAGATAATATTCTTGGCAGCGGTGTAAACTTCCACCTTCACATCAATCGTGGCGCAGGAGCTTTCGTATGCGGTGAAGGCTCTGCCCTTACCTCCTCCATTGAAGGAAACAGAGGTATGCCTCGTGTGAAGCCGCCTCGTACGGTTGAGAAGGGTCTGTGGGGCAAGCCGACCGTCCTGAATAACGTAGAGACCTATGCAAATGTTCCGAAGATCATTGTGCAGGGTGCCGACTGGTTCCGTACCATCGGAACAGAGGGAAGTCCGGGTACCAAGACATTCTCCCTTACAGGAGCGATTGAGAACACAGGCCTTATTGAAGTGCCTATGGGAACCACGCTCCGTGAGATCATCTATGATATCGGCGGCGGTCTTAAGAGCGGTGCTGCATTTAAGGGTGTACAGATCGGTGGCCCTTCCGGCGGATGTCTGATCGAGGATCAGCTGGATGCGCCTCTTGATTTTGATTCTGTGAAGAAGCTGGATGCCATTATGGGCTCCGGCGGACTGGTTGTTATGGACGAGAATACCTGTATGGTAGAGGTTGCCCGTTTCTTCATGAGCTTTACCCAGCGGGAGAGCTGCGGCAAGTGCGTTCCGTGCCGTGAGGGCACCAAGCGAATGCTGGAGATTCTGGAGAAGATCGTAGAGGGCAGAGGTGAAATGTCCGATCTTGATGAGCTGGAAGAGCTTGCAACCATGGTTCAGAGTATGGCTCTTTGCGGTCTTGGCAAGAGTGCACCCCTTCCGGTTCTCAGTACCATGAAGCGTTTCCGTGAGGAGTATGAGGAGCATATCCGTGACAAGAAGTGCCGTGCCAAGGTCTGCACTGCGCTCCGTCAGTTCCACATCAATCCGGAGTTCTGTATTGGCTGTGGAAAATGTGCCAAGAACTGTCCTGCCGGGGCAATTTCCGGCAAGATCAAATCACCTTATCATATTAATAATGATGTATGTATCAAATGCGGCAGCTGTAAGGACAACTGTAATTTTGATGCAATCTATGTGGAAATGTAAAGGGAGGACAGATTATGGGTACAATGACAATTGACGGCAGAAAAGTCGAATTTACAGATGAAAGAAATGTCCTGACCGTTATTCGTAAGGCAGGAATCAATATTCCCACACTTTGTTATCACTCAGAGGTTTCCACCTTTGGAGCCTGCCGTCTGTGTACGGTAGAGGATGACCGTGGAAGAACCTTTGCCTCCTGTTCTGAGGAACCAAGAGACGGCATGGTTATTTATACAAACTCAGGAAAGATTAAGAAATACAGGAAGCTGGTAGTGGAGCTGCTTCTCGCAGCACATTGCCGTGATTGTACTACCTGCGTTAAGAGCGGGGAGTGCGTGCTCCAGGAGCTGGCTCACAGACTTGGGGTACATAATATCCGTTTCCAGAACACAAGAGAGCATTATGAGATTGATGACAGTTCACCATCTCTGATCCGCGATCCAAATAAGTGTATCCTTTGCGGTGACTGTGTACGTGCCTGTGAGGAGCTACAGGGAATCGGTGCCCTGAACTTTGCATACCGTGGAACAGAAGCCATTGTGATTCCGGCCTTCAACAAAAAGATAGCAGAGACACAGTGTGTGAACTGCGGACAGTGCCGTGTATTCTGTCCTACAGGTGCTATTTCCATTAAGACACATATGGACGAAGTATGGGATGCCCTTGCAGATCCGGATGTACGGGTGGTTGCACAGATTGCTCCTGCAGTACGTGTTGCTGTGGGAGATCACTATGGACTGACCAAGGGCCGCAGTGTAATGGGCAAGATTGTCAATGCACTTCACAGAATGGGCTTTGATGAAATCTATGACACCAGCTTTAGCGCGGATCTGACTATTATGGAAGAATCCGCAGAGTTCCTGAAAAGGGTCGAGAATGGTGAGAATCTTCCTCTTCTTACTTCCTGCTGTCCGGCATGGGTGAAATTTATTACTGACCAGTACAAGGATTATATTCCGAACCTGTCTACCTGCAGATCCCCGCAGGGAATGATGTCAGCAGTAATTAAGGAGTACTTCCGTGACCCTGAAAATGCCAAAGGCAAGAGAACGGTTATGGTATCTGTTATGCCATGTACTGCCAAGAAAGCAGAGGCAATCCGTCCAAACAGCTTTACAGA
Source organism: Blautia acetigignens (assembly GCF_025566865.1). Lineage (NCBI taxonomy): Bacteria > Bacillati > Bacillota > Clostridia > Lachnospirales > Lachnospiraceae > Blautia > Blautia acetigignens. The sequence continues at coordinate 164,634 of NZ_JAOQJM010000004.1, read as the reverse complement.
CGGAGAGCAGGACACGGATATTGTTATCACGACTACAGAGCTGATTCGAATGATCGACAACTTTGGTCTGGACTTCGGCCAGCTGGAGCCGGAAGCATGCGATATGCCTTTTGGATTTGGTTCCGGCGGCGGTGTGATCTTTGGTGTTACAGGTGGTGTTACAGAGGCGGTTCTTCGTCGCTTAAGCCCGGATCATACCAAGGAGACCATGCGCGAGATCGCAGAGTGCGGCGTGCGCGGCGATGAGGGAATCAAAGAATTTACTATTCCTTACAAGGGAATGGATATTAACATTTGTGTAACTAGCGGACTTGCAAATGCCAGAACGGTTATGGAGCGTGTGAAGAACGGTGAAGCCAATTATCATCTGATCGAGGTTATGGCATGCCGCCGCGGCTGTATTATGGGAGGCGGCCAGCCTGTACGTGCAGGTGACAGGACCAAGGCTGCAAGAGCAAGAGGCCTATACAGCGCAGACAATACCATGCTGATCAAGAAGTCCGACGAGAACCCTATGGTTATGGAACTCTACCAGGGACTGCTCAAGGGCAAGGAGCACAAGCTGCTGCATAATGAGTTTTATTGATTAGAATAATAAAAAGCCCGACTGCATATTATTTAGAGGAAGAGTGTAGGATTATGCGAAGCGGCGGCAGCTATGCCGCCGCAGAACCTTTGAATATCAGGCAGGAGGGCTTTTTCGTATGGAGAATTTTCAGATTTACCGGGATATCCAGGCAAGGACCGGCGGTGATATATACATAGGCGTTGTAGGCCCTGTACGCACCGGGAAATCCACCTTTATCCGCAGGTTCATGGAGCTTGTGGCTTTGCCTGGGATGGATGAAAAAATGCAGAAGGAGGTCCGGGACCAGCTCCCTCTTTCCGGCTCCGGCAAAATGATCACAACTGTAGAACCTAAATTCATCCCAAGAGAGGCAGTGCCTGTAACCCTTGGGGAGGATCTGAAGGTACAGGTTCGCCTGATCGACTGCGTAGGCTTTCTGGTAAAAGACGCTGCAGGAAATATCGAAGACGGAAAAGAGCGTATGGTGAAAACGCCCTGGTTTACAAAAGCCATTCCATTTCACGAAGCCGCCAAAATGGGTACAGAAAAAGTAATCCAGGAGCATTCCATCATTGGCCTTGTGATCACCTCAGATGGCAGCTTCGGGGAAATTCCAAGGGAAAATTTCGTTCAGGCAGAGGAGCAGACAGTAGCAGAACTGAAAAAACAGGGAAAACCTTTCCTCATAGTGGTAAATTCCCAGCTCCCCCACAAGGAGGAAACCAGACAACTTGCAAAGGAACTTCAGCAGAAATATCTGGTACCTGTAGTACCTGTAAACTGTGAACAGCTGAAAAAAGAGGACGTAGCCCAGATTCTGGAAAAAATCCTGTATGAGTTTCCGGTTACCCAGATCCAGTTTTTCGTGCCAAAATGGGTGGAAATGCTGCCTGCTGACCACGAGTTGAAAGCCCAGATCCTTTCCCAGATCAAAGCCTGCATGAAGCGCATGCTCCACATCCGGGACATCACCAGGGAATCTGTAAAGCTGGAAGGCCCCTATGTCCAGGAAACCCTTCTGGATCACGTCAATCTGTCCGACGGCACCGTACAGATCCGCATCCAGGTAAATGACAAGTACTATTACAAAATGCTCAGTGACATGAGCGGAATCCCCATGGAAAGCGAGTACGAGCTGATCCACACCATGAAAGAGCTTGCCGCCATGAAGGAAAAATATGTAAAAGTCCGCGACGCTTTAGATGCAGTGACAGGCAGCGGCTACGGCGTTGTGGTTCCCGAGCTTTCCCAGATTCAGCTGGAAGAGCCTGCGGTGATCCGCCAAGGCAACAAATACGGCGTAAAGATTAAGTCCAAGAGCCCGTCCATCCACATGATCAAAGCCAACATTGAGACAGAAATTGCCCCCATTGTAGGCACCGAGCAGCAGGCTAAGGATCTGATCGCCTACATCGGGGAAAGCGCGTCAAGAGGAGAGAGCATCTGGGAGACCAATATTTTCGGAAAATCTATAGAACAGCTGGTGCAGGACGGTATCCGAAGCAAGCTGGCCTCCATCAGCGAGGAAAGCCAGGCAAAGCTCCAGGATACCATGCAGAAAATCGTCAACGACAGCAAAGGCGGGCTGGTGTGCATTATTATATGACCAGAACCCGCGCAGCCAAAAAGGCAGCGTGCTCTTTCGGGCAGCTGCCTTTTTGTGCGGATCGTTTACATGGAAAAAATACCTACTCCCGTCCATGCTCTTTTTTCCAGCGTGCAAGAAACTCCAGCTGTTCCTGGTCGGAAAGCTGCTGGGAATACGGATCGTTTCCCGCAGCCAGACAGCAGAAAAGTATCAAAACCTGTAATGCAAAAAACAAAATGATAAGTAATATCATACAATCCCTCCTTTTTGCCCCTGAGAGTAGTATTTGCAAATAATATCAATTTATACATTTTATGTCAGGAAAAAGAAAGATTGTATTTTATTTTTAAATAATGAAAGTTAAGCCTGCTTCTTAGCGAGGAAGGACGTAAATGCCATGTGGCGGTCCATCCAGTCCCCTGCGATGCCCACTCCTTTTCCCATGGTGAAAGCGGCGGCTACCGTACCAACGCCAAGTCCTTTGATATGTCCAAGACCGATTCCGGTAAGAAGGGCAGTGACAGCCAGACAAATGACGTCAAAGCTGATCTTGATCTTCGGGTAGGTGATGGAAGTGATCTGGGACAGCTCTCTTGGAAAAAGGTCTGTAGGCACGATTGGCATCTGGCAGCGGTTGGAAAGTGCGATCCCGATGCAGATCAGTATGTAGCTTGCCACAAAGTAAAGCACGCGCCAGCCGATGGCGGTAGGCAGAACATTGATCCACATTTCGTGCACATCCAGCAGCTCACCGAACACAAATCCGACCACGAAGCTGAACAGGTACTGAGGAACAAATTTTTTGCGCAGGATCATCAGTGTCAGCACCAGAAGTCCCTGGAAAATATAGGTCCAGGTGCCAAGTGTGACTGCCGAAAATACGCAGGAAAATGCGTAGGGAACACTGGAGATCGCGGAGATTCCAGTTCCGGAATACAGCATCAGCACAACGCCGAAGCTGTTGATCGCAACTGCAACTAAGAGTGCAAGCTCGCCCCGAAAAACAGGGAGAGATTTTGATGTAGTTTGGTTATTCAAGACAAAAGCCTCCTGTTAAGTTTTTTGACAGAAAATAAGAGGAATATGTATGAATAGACATGTCTAATATTTCCTGCAAACGGTAATTATTATACTACGTATACATGAAAATACAATTGTGTTTTTATTGAAAACCCAATTTTATGGGAAAAATGGAAAGAAAAATAAAGATATTGTCAAAGCAACAGAATTTTGGGGGCAGCAGTGGTATAGTTACAGCAGATTATGAAAAACTAATATATTAGAAAATTCATTTTCACTGAATCAGCTACAACAGGAGGTTTATACTATGGATAAGAGGTGGGGAAAATTAAGCGCTAAAAAGCCCTCCCTCGCCAATGAAAAATATTATCATTTAAATCTCTTGCCAACTCACTCCGATTAGTGTATACTAACCAAAGAGTTAGGAATAGCTAACCTAACGGTGTAAATCATTTGGACTCCTTTTTATTATGACAGAAAGACCGCTGGCATAATAAAAAAGGAGTTCCTTTGAAAAACGAAAGGAGTATACATACCATGGATTACTTAGAAATTGAGAAAGTCATTGGAAGAGAGATTATGGATTCCAGAGGAAACCCTACTGTAGAGGCTGAAGTTTACCTGGTAGACGGAACCATCGGCAGAGGAGCAGCACCAAGCGGTGCATCTACAGGAGAGTTCGAGGCTCTGGAGCTTAGAGATAATGATAAGAGCAGATACCTTGGAAAAGGCGTTACAAAAGCTGTTGAGAACATCAACACCTCCATTAACGATGTGATCGCAGGAATGGACGCATCTGACATTTATGCAATTGACAAAGCAATGATCAAGGCAGACGGAACAAAGGACAAATCCAACTTTGGCGCAAATGCCATCCTTGCTGTTTCCATCGCTTGCTGCCGTGCAGCTGCAGCCTCCCTTGACATTCCGCTTTACCGCTTCCTTGGCGGCATTTCCGGAAACCGTATGCCAGTGCCGATGATGAACATTGTAAACGGCGGCTGCCACGCACTTTCCTCCGGACTTGACGTTCAGGAGTTCATGATCATGCCGGTTGGTGCACCAAGCTTCAAAGAGTGCTTAAGATGGTGCGCAGAAGTGTTCCATGCACTTGCAGCAATCCTGAAATCCAGAGGACTTGCTACCTCCGTTGGTGATGAGGGCGGATTTGCTCCGGCATTAAAATCTGACGAAGAGGCCATTGAGACCATTCTCGAGGCTGTTAAGAATGCAGGCTATGAGCCAGGAAAAGACTTTATGATCGCTATGGACGCTGCTTCTTCTGAGTGGAAGACAGGCAAGCTTGGCGAGTACAAGCTTCCAAAGGCTGGTACTGTTTATACATCTGATGAGCTGATCGACCACTGGAAAAAGCTGGTTGACAAATACCCGATCATTTCCATCGAGGATGCCCTGGATGAGGAAGACTGGGAAGGCTGGAAGAAGCTTACCAAAGAACTTGGCGACAAGATTCAGCTGGTTGGCGATGACCTGTTTGTAACCAATACGGAGAGACTTTCCAAGGGTATTTCTCTTGGATGCGGAAACTCTATCCTGATCAAGCTGAATCAGATCGGTTCTGTTTCTGAGACACTTGAGGCAATTAAGATGGCTCACAAGGCTGGATACACTGCAATTTCTTCCCATCGTTCCGGTGAGACTGAGGATACTACAATCGCAGACCTTGCAGTTGCCCTTAACACCTGCCAGATCAAGACTGGTGCTCCATCCAGAACAGAGCGTGTTGCCAAATACAACCAGCTTCTCCGCATTGAGGAAGAGCTTGGGGATGCAGCTGTTTACCCGGGAATGGGCGCATTCAATGTAAAAAGATAAAGAAAAGCTACGTATTCGATATACCTCTATATAGTGCAAACAAAAAACACCTCCTGCCAGGAAGCATATTTCCTGTCAGGAGGTATTTTAGCTTAATGCTATAAGAATACGTATTTCAGAATAAAGATAACAGCCAGTGCGTACATAAGACCGCTGATCTTTTTATCTTTTGCTTTTCCGGTACATACATTGATGATTACATAGGAGATAACGCCAAGTGCGATACCTTCGGAAATGCTGTACAGGAACGGCATTGCGATGATTGTGATAAATGCCGGAAGAGCTTCTGTAAGGTCATCAAAATCGATCTTTGTAACAGAAGTAAGCATCAAAAATCCAACCACGATCAGAGCCGGAGCAGTTGCAAATGATGGGATTGCAAGGAAGATCGGGGAAAGGAACAGGGAAAGGGCGAACAAAAGAGCGGATACTAAAGAGGTAAGACCTGTACGTCCGCCTTCTGCAACACCGGAAGCACTCTCAACAAATGTGGTAACAGTAGAAGTACCGCACATAGCACCAACTGTGGTACCAACTGCGTCAGAAAGAAGCGCACCTTTGATTTTCGGAAGCTTGCCATCCTTGTCCAGCATATCGGCTTTGGAAGCAACACCGATCAGGGTTCCCAGTGTATCAAACATATCTACGAATAAGAACGCAAACATAATGACAACGAAATCCAGTGAGAACACCCCTGCGAAATCCATCTTCATAAAAGTAGGTGCCATGCTTGGTACGGAAATTCCGTTGGAGAAATCCGGGAGAAGGCTGAAGAAGCCAGCATCTGGATTTGGCACATAAAGTCCTACAAGCTGGCAGAGGATTCCAAGGATCCATGTAATCAGGATACCCCAAAGGATACCGCCCTTTACATTCTTAACAAGAAGAATGGCTGTGATAAGAACACCAAGAAGAGCCAGAAGAACAGTGATTCCCATGTAATTGAAGGAACCGTCTGCAAGAGAGCCCTTAAAGGAAAACATGCTTACCAGTGTGGAATCATTGTTTACAACGATTTTTGCGTTCTGCAGACCGATGAAGGCAATGAAAAGACCAATTCCTACGGAAACAGCATGCTTCAATGTCATAGGAATGGAGTTGAAGATCGCTTCACGCACGTTGGTAAGGGAAAGCAGAATGAAGATAATACCTTCTGCAAATACGGCAACCAGAGCCTGTTCCCAGGAATATCCCATGCCAAGGACTACGGTGTATGCAAAATAAGCATTCAGACCCATTCCAGGAGCAAGGACAAACGGATAATTGGATAACAGCGCCATCAGGCAGGTTGCGATAAAGGAAGACAGGGCAGTTGCGGTAAATACTGCGCCTCTATCCATTCCGGCTGCGGAAAGGATGTTCGGGTTGACTGCAAGAATGTAGGCCATGGTCATGAATGTGGTGATTCCAGCCATTACCTCAGTCTTCACGTCAGTTCGGTGTTCCTTCAGGTGAAAAAGTTTTTCTAGGTTCATAAATGTACCCCCTTCTTTTTACGGCACTTTGTGCCGGATTTTACATTTTAGTGTGCTTGTTAATATATTTCGCCTTATACTTAGAATATACAATAGTCTGATCTTTATACAGTCCGTAATATCCGGAAGCAGCATAGCTGATGGACACTGCGATCAGATAGAAAGAAACGCCCTTAAATCCAAACATTTCAAATGCGATCAGAATCGAAGTAATAGGGCAGTTGGTCACGCCGCAGAATACAGCCGCCATTCCGCAGGCTGCACAAAGAGACGGGGAGAGTCCCACAATCTGTCCCGCCATACATCCAAAGGTCGCTCCTACGCAAAAGGACGGCACGATTTCGCCTCCGCGGAAGCCTGCCCGCATAGTAAGTGCAGTAAGGATCATTTTCCAGAAGAAAGCCATGTAATCCGTCTCTCCGGTCTCAACAGCCTTCTCGATCAGCTCCGCGCCTGCGCCCATGTAATCCGTTGTTCCAAGAAGCAGTGTGATCACAATGACCAGAGCGGCACCAGCCACAACCCGGATGTATTTGTTTGGGAAAAATTTCCCATATAGTCTGGCTGTCTCATTTAAAATAATGCAGAATACAATGCTGATCACCGCGCATCCCAGTGCTGCCACGCCCATTTTCAGCCCGGTTTCCAGATTGAACGCCGGAATGTTCACCACATGGAAGGATTCCGGTGTAACACCCATGCCCGCTGCAAAACGGGAGGCAATCAAAGACGCGATCATACAGGGCATCAGCGCCGTATAGTACATTACTCCCACGCTGACCACTTCCATGGAGAAAACCGCTGCAGCCATAGGCGTGCCAAAAAGTGCGGAGAATGCGGCGCTCATACCGCACATCACGATCACATGACGGTCCTCCTCGTCCAGATGGATCCACCGTCCCAGAAGATTGGCAATGCTTCCTCCAAGCTGGATGGCTGCGCCTTCACGTCCTGCGGAACCTCCTGTCAGATGGGTCAGTGCAGTGGAAACAAAGATCAGCGGTCCGGAAAGCCAGGGCACATCGTCCTGGGAACGCACCGTGGAAAGCACCTGGTTGGTGCCCCCGTCGTCCTTGCCAAGCTTGTCATAAAGAAATACAATGCAAAGGCCGGAGAGCGGCAGCAGATAAAAAATCCACTGATTGGCCTTGCGGTAACTGGTAACTGCCTTTAACACAAAGGAAAACAGTGTGCTGAATGCCCCTGCCACATAGCCTACGATGGCAGCAAGAATCAGCCATTTCAGCAGGTTTCCCATGTCACGGCGAATAGCGCTGGAGTAATAATGAAGCTTGTCCTCCGGTGTCTGTGTATTCTTTTCCATAAGTCTCTTTCATCCCCTTGTTATAAGTAATTTCATTATACTATATGTATGCAGAAAAAGCGATAAAAATTTTTGAGAATTTCAAAAATTGTCTATAAATTTGACGCAGATTTGAAAATGCAAACATAATTTATTATAAGCTTTCTTTTTATTGGGGGAAATGATGGAAAAATCCTTTTATACGGGAAAAGGAGTCGGCGTTTGCATCCTGGATACCGGGATTTATGAGCATATAGATTTTGCAGGCAGGATCTGGGCGTTTTATGATTTTCTTTCTTTTAAAAGACTTCCTTATGACGACAACGGGCACGGCACTCATGTGGCAGGCCTGGCGGCAGGGGATGGCACTGCGTCCATGGGAAAATACAGGGGAGCGGCACCGGGATGCGGGATCATTGCCCTGAAGGTGTTGGACCGCTACGGAAACGGAAGCCAGGAGGACGTGCTGCGTGCCATCCGCTGGATCCGGGAGTACCGGCAGCAGTACCGAATTCGGGTGGTAAACATTTCCGTTGGCACCACCTGCAATTCCAAAAAGGATCATGTACGGCTTGTGGAAAGCGTGGAGCAGCTTTGGGATGAGGGCATGGTGGTGGTCACCGCGGCGGGCAACCAGGGTCCAAGGCCTGGCAGCATCACAGCACCAGGCAGCAGCAAAAAGGTGATCACAGTAGGCTCCAGCGACCTTCTGGAAGGGCGGAGCGCCATCTCCGGAAGAGGGCCTACCACAGAGTGCGTCTGCAAGCCAGATATCGTAGCGCCCGGAAACCGGATCATGTCCTGCGTCCCAGGCAAGCCGTTTTCCTACGGGGTGAAAAGCGGCACTTCCATGTCCACACCCCTGGTCACCGGCGCCATCGCCTGCGCCTTGGAAAAGGATCCCGCCCTTACCAACACGGATATCAAAACCATGCTGATGAACAGCGCAGACGACCTTGGCCTTCCCAGAAACCAGCAGGGCTGGGGACGGTTTAACCGCCGCCGTTTTCTTGGAATGTGAGGAGAATTGTTCCGAGCTTGATAAAGAATTATCACTTTACAGTATAAAAGTACTTGACTGAATCGCTTTAATTGAGTAAAATGGACAGCAAGTATAGTTTCAGAGCCGCTTTTTACAAAAGAAAAGTCAGGCCCCAGCCAACGAGGAGGAAATATCAATGGAAAATAGACGTGTTTCAATGAACCGCCACACTAATCTGCTTCAGTTAGAGGAGCATATGTACCCGCTTGTGGATGTTACCACTCCTAACGTATTCCGAAATCTTTTTCCATATTCCGAAGTACCGAAGATTGCGTTCAACGACAGGGTTGTACCGCATCATATGCCAGATGACATCTGGATCACAGACACCACATTCCGTGATGGACAGCAGTCCAGAGCACCGTACAGCACTGAGCAGATCGTAAGGATCTACGATTATCTGCATAAGCTTGGCGGACCGGAAGGAAGAATCCGTGCTTCCGAGTTTTTCCTTTACAGCAAAAAGGATAGGGATGCAGTAGAGAAATGTATGGAGAGAGGCTACGAGTTCCCGGAGGTTACCAGCTGGATCCGTGCCAACAAGAAAGACTTCCAGCTTGTCCGCGATATGGGTATGAGAGAAACCGGTATCCTGGTAAGCTGCTCTGATTATCATATTTTCTATAAGATGAAAATGACCCGTAAGCAGGCCATGGAGCATTATTTAAGCATTGTCAAGGAGTGCCTGGAAATCGGCGTTTCCGTGCGCTGCCACCTGGAGGACATTACAAGAGCAGATATCTACGGTTATGTCATCCCATTCTGCCTGGAGCTGATGAAGCTTCGCCAGCAGTACGGCATTCCGGTTAAGGTTCGCTGCTGCGATACCATGGGCTACGGCGTCAACTATCCTGGTGCCGTGATCCCACGTTCCGTACCTGGTATTATCTATGGTATTATGGTTCATGCGGGCGTGCCTTCCGAGCTGATCGAGTGGCACGGACACAATGATTTCTACAAGGCAGTGAGCAACTCCACCACAGCATGGCTGTACGGTGCCTGCGGCGTCAACACTTCCTTATTTGGTATTGGCGAGCGTACCGGAAATACACCTCTTGAGGCTATGGTATTTGAGTATGCACAGCTTCGCGGAAACCTTGGCGGCATGGATACCACGGTGATCACCGAGCTGGCAGAGTACTATGAGAAAGAGATCGGCTACCACATTCCGGAGAGAACACCTTTCGTAGGCAAGAACTTCAACGTAACAAGAGCCGGCATCCACGCAGACGGTCTTCTGAAAAACGAGGAAATCTACAACGTATTTGACACTGAGAAATTCCTGAACCGCCCGGTTGAGGTCGCCGTATCCAACACCTCCGGAGCAGCCGGAATCGCCCACTGGATCGACAGCCACTACCGCCTGAAAGGGGAGCAGAAGGTTGACAAGAACAGCGAGCTCGTGAAAATGATCAAAGCCTGGGTAGACAAACAGTACGAGGAAGGACGTGTGACCGTGCTCTGCGACGAGGAGCTTGAGAACATCGTGGCAGAGACTTGCACACGCCTTGGAATTACGTTAAAATAAAATGAAATGAGTGTCAAAAAGGCTTTTGCCACTCATTTGATACCCCGGATTGCTCCGCCGCTATGCGGCTCCCGCAATCCTCCAAATATGAGAAATCCGCTGATTTACTACGTAAATCGCTACTTTCTCATATTTGGCGTGTCGCAAGTTCAAACGCCTTATCGTGCAAGCACGAACGGCTTTTTGACCTTTTGACACTGGTATCATTAAATTACACTTCATATTTAGGAGGATATAATGGGAAAAATTCAGATGCAGACCCCTCTTGTTGAGATGGACGGGGATGAGATGACCAGAATTCTGTGGCAGATGATCAAGGATGAGCTTCTTCTTCCTTTTGTAGATCTGAAGACAGAGTATTATGATCTTGGACTGGAATACAGAAATGAGACAGACGACCAGGTTACCGTAGACGCAGCAGAAGCCACCAAGAAATACGGCGTAGCAGTCAAATGCGCGACCATCACCCCCAACAAGGCCAGAATGTCTGAGTATGACCTGAAGAAAATGTATAAAAGCCCCAACGGAACCATCCGTGCCATCTTAGACGGAACTGTTTTCCGTGCACCCATCGTGGTAAAGGGCATTGAGCCATGCGTCAAGAACTGGAAGAAGCCAATTACCATTGCACGTCACGCTTACGGTGATGTTTACAAGAACACAGAAATGTACATCGACAAGCCAGGAGATGCCATGCTGGTATTTAAAGGAGCAGACGGCGAGGAGAGAAGCGAGCTGATCCATCACTTTGACGCTCCGGGTGTGATCCAGGGCGTTCACAACCTTGACAAATCCATTGAAAGCTTTGCAAGATGCTGCTTTAACTACGCACTGGATACCAAACAGGATTTGTGGTTCGGCGGCAAGGATACCATCTCCAAGACCTACGATGGCAGATTTAAAGAGATTTTCCATGACATCTTCGAGGCAGAGTTCAAGGAGAAATTCCAGGCAGCAGGCATCACTTTCTTCTACAGCCTGATCGATGACGTAGTTGCCCGTGTTATGAAAGCAGAGGGCGGATTTATCTGGGCATGCAAGAACTATGACGGAGATGTTATGAGCGACATGATCTCCTCCGCATTTGGTTCCCTTGCCATGATGACCTCTGTTCTGGTTTCCCCGGACGGCTACTATGAGTATGAGGCTGCACATGGAACTGTTCAGAGACATTATTACCGTTATCTGAAGGGAGAGGAAACCTCCACCAACTCCGTTGCCACTATCTTTGCGTGGACAGGAGCACTTAGAAAGCGTGGAGAGCTGGACAATAACAAGGAGCTTATGGAGTTTGCCGATAAGCTTGAGAAGGCAACCCTTTCCGTGATTGAAGGCGGTCAGATGACCAAGGATCTGGCACTTATTACTACCTTAAAGGATGTAAAGGTTCTCAACAGCCGCGAATTTATTGTGGCAATCAGAGAGAAGCTTGAGAATATGTAAAAAGAAAACAGGAGCAGCTTTGGAAAATGAATTCCAATTCTGCTCCTGCTTTTCTTTGTATAAAAGGAGACTGGCAGTTTTACGCCAGCTCCTCCCATCTCTCATAAAGCCCTTCCAGTTCTTCTGCAATTGCCGCTTTTTCCCTGCTTAATTTGGTGCATTCGGCTACATTGGTACAAACATCCGGAAGAACCATAGTCTCGTCAATTTCCTTGTCCCTGGTTTCCAGCTCCTCAATGCGAGCCTCCACCTTCTTAAGCTCATTCTCACGCTTACGCTTTAGAGCCTGCTCCTCTTTTTGCTGTTGCCAGGTCAGCTTGGTTTCAGAAACCGCTTCCTTTATCTCTTGTGCAGCAGTTTCCTGTGCAGGAGCATAGATCTGGGTCATTTCATCCTTCTTTTCCAGATAGTAATCGTAATCCCCAATGTAATTTACAATGGCCTGATTGGTCAGATCCATGATCCTGGTAGCTGTCTGGTTAATAAAATAACGGTCATGGGAAACATACAGCACCGTACCGGTATAGCTGTTCAGTGCCTCCTCAAGGATCTCCTTGGAAGCAATATCCAGATGGTTGGTAGGCTCATCCAGGATCAGGAAGTTCGCCTCGGAAAGCATAAGCTTGGCAAGGGAAACACGACCACGCTCGCCACCGGATAAAGAAGAAATCAGCTTAAACACATCATCCCCTGTGAAAAGGAAGGCTGCAAGCATATTGCGGATTTCTGTCTCAGTCAGAGTCGGATAGGTGTCAGAAATCTCCTGGAAAATAGTTTTCTCCATATGAAGCACATGGTGCTCCTGATCATAGTATCCGATCTGCACCTTGGAGCCAAGGGCAAAACGACCTGCATCAGCCTCCACGATTCCGTTGAGAATCTTCAAAATGGTGGTCTTGCCAGTTCCGTTGTTTCCAATAAGAGCCACACGCTCTCCACGCTTGATCTCAAAGCTGATATCCGTAAACAGGATCTGTCCCGGGAATGCCTTGGAAAGGCCTTCTACAGTAAGCACATCATTTCCGCTGATAAATCTTGGTTCCAGGGAAATGCGCATCTGGTTGTCAATTTCAACAGGCTTTTCGATCCTCTGGATCTTATCCAGCATTTTCACACGGCTCTCTGCTCGCTTAATGGATTTCTCCCGGTTAAAGGAGCGCAGCTTTGTGATAACTGCTTCCTGATGCTTGATTTCACGCTGCTGGTTCAGATAGGCCTTGTACTGGGCATCGCGAAGCATGGCCTTCTTAAGGGCGTAGGCGGAATAATTGCCATCGTACATGCGCATCTGTCCGGCTTCGATCTCCACGATTTTGGTAACCACCTTATCCAGGAAATAACGGTCGTGGGAAACGATAAATACGGCTCCTGGATAGTTGAGAAGATAGGTTTCCAGCCAGGCAATGCTCTCCATATCCAGATGGTTGGTAGGCTCATCCAGAAGCAGGATGTCCGGCTTGGAAATCAGAAGCTTGCCAAGAGCCACACGGGTTTTCTGACCACCTGAAAGGTTCTCAATCTGCTTGCTGTAATCCTCTTCCTCAAAGCCAAGACCCTTAAGCACGCCTACGATCTCGCTTTTGTAGGCGTAGCCGTTCTCCAGCTCGAACTGATGGGTCAGACGGGTATAGCTGTTCATAAGGCTCTCCAGCTTTTCTCCGGCCACATATTTCATTTCCTGCTCAAGGGTACGGATCTTCTCCTCCATATCCAGAATGTACTGCTTGGTGGTCAACAGCTCTTCGTAGATGGTGTGATGGCCGTGAATGTCCTGATACTGGGCAAGATAGCCGATCTTTTTGTCCTTTGCAATAACCACATTACCGGAATCTGCGGAAATCTCCTGCATGATAATGCGAAGGAGAGTGGTCTTTCCGGCACCGTTATTGCCGATCAGGGCAGCCTTTTCCCGTTCTTCTATGTGAAAAGAGGCATCCTGCAAAATGACCTTCTCCCCAAAGGATTTGCAGATGCTCTGACATGATAAAATCATAAGTTCCTCCTTAACTGTAGGTGCTGGATGTGGGCAGATATAATCATTCCTGCCGTCATCCAGACCCTTATTCTTAATATTATACTTGAAATCCTGCATTTTTGAAAGAATAATTGTCGAATTACAAAAAAATATGCAAAAATTTGTAAGACTGCACAAGTAATCCCATGAAAGCACTGAAAAATATAGTATTTCTGCATTTTCTGCTTATTACAAACTTATCGCCATTTATCGTAAAATATCGTATTTTGATGTTAAATTGGTGTAGTAATTGGTACAGTAACGGAAAATCAGATAGCTTTTATGCTCTTTTTTTGTCCTTTTTTCTAAATTACACATGAAGTTTATGTGATAGGCAAAAAGTTATCTATGAGAAAATTAGCTTTAAGCGATGAAAATTTGTATAAACAAAAAGTTACACAAAATATAAGCACATTTAGAAATATAATATTAGCAATAATTGTATGTACTGAAGATAGGTAGGTCTGTTTAGGATTGCCCTTTATAGAATTAGAAATTGAAGAATTTCCACCTGTTTTTATAGGGAGACATTAATTATGGAAAATCTAAATGCTTTTCTTTGACACAGTTTATCGCGCAAACCTATGGGATTATGCCAGGGTACCACATGAATAAGGCGCATTGGATATCTGTGATATTAGATTGCTCTGTTGGAGATGGTAAAACGCTGGATTTTTTAGATATGAGTTATGATTTAACTGATACGGGAAGAAAATAATTTTTTTAAATACCCTTTAGGAATAGAAATAAACCTAAAGGGTATTTTCCTCTTAAGCGACATACAAGGGAGGGTTTGGTAGTTTCTATCTTAAGAGGGAAGCTTCCTGGTTGCAGTAAATACATCTGTATTTTCCACTGGAGGACAATTTAAAGATGTGCTCACAGTTTGCTTCCGTACTGGTAATGCAGCGGGGATTTTTGCATTTGATTACATTTTTTAAGGTTCTTGGCGGAACAGGGTGGTATTTTTTTACCACCTTTCCATCACAGATCACGATCAATGTGACACCCTCATTTAAGTAACCAAGGACTTCAAGACGCTTAGGCTCTGTAAGTCCTTCTATTTTAATCAGATCTTTACAGCCATATTTTTCACTTCTTACCGACTGCAGAAGAGCAACGGACTGCTTCTGGGAGTCCAGTTCCAGGAGCTTGTAAATATCCATTCCTTTTCCAGCCGGGATATGGTCGATCACAATTCCGTTTTGGATAGATTCAATCTTTAACATTACAGCACCGTCCTTCCTGTCAGCGGATCCGGGACTTCAAGCAGAGCCATGATCAATGCCATACGGATATATTTTCCGTTCTGCACCTGGTCAAAATAAGCGGCTCTTGGATCCTGGTCCACGTCTGTGGCAATTTCGTCCACCCTTGGGAGAGGATGGAGAACCGGCATATCCGGCTGTGCCAGATTTAACTTTTCCTGGTTCAAAATATAGGTATCCTTTAACCGGACATAATCTTCCTCGTTAAAGAAACGCTCTTTTTGAACCCTTGTCATATAGAGCACGTCCAGCTTTGGAAGGGTTTCCTCCAGACTGGTGACTTCTTTGTAAAAAGACTGGTTTGGCTTTAACGTTTCTTCAACTACGTAATCCGGAATCTTAAGCTCCTCCGGGGAGATGAAGTAGAACTCATTTCCAGGATGACGTACCAGGCTGTTTACCAGGGAATGCACGGTTCGTCCAAATTTCAGGTCACCGCAAAAGCCTACTGTTAAATGATCCAGATGCCCTTTTCTCTGGCGGATGGTCATAAGATCAATCAGTGTCTGGGTAGGATGGTTATGTCCTCCATCACCGGCATTGATAACAGGTACTGTGGCGTACATGGATGCGCGAAGGGGTGCACCTTCCTTGGGATGGCGCATTGCAATGATATCTGCATAGCAGCTTACCACCCGGGCAGTATCCGCTACCGTTTCTCCTTTTGTGGCACTGGACTGTTCAGCCCCGGCAAAGCCAAGGGCTTTTCCGCCAAGGCTTAGCATGGCAGATTCAAAGGAAAGACGGGTTCTGGTACTTGGCTCATAAAAAAGAGTGGCAATCTTTTTCCCATCTGCCACATGGCTGTACACTTCCGGATTTTCTGCAATGCGGTCTGCCAAATCCAGAACTTTTGTAGTTTCTTCAAGGGTAAAATCAAGTGGATCGATCAAATGTCTCATAACCAGGCTCCTTTTGTTAAAAACTGATCCCGTCTGGCTCCGACGGAAATAAACTGGATCTCATGGTTCAAAAGCTGTTCCAGAATACGGATGTAGGATTTGGCCTTCTCCGGAAGCTCATCATAAGTCCGGCAGCTGGAAATATCGCAATCCCAGCCCGGGAGCATTTCTATTACCGGCGTATAACTTTCCAGTTCCTCCATAGGATCAAAGTCCATTACTATAACTCCATCCTGTTTGTAGCCTGTAATCACAGGAATCTCTTTCATGGAACTTAACACATCCATTTTGGTCAGTGCAATTATATCTGCATTCTGGCATTTTAATCCATAACGGCTGGCTACGGCATCAAAGGGCCCAACCCTGCGGGGACGGCCTGTGGCAGCACCATATTCGCCGCCCGCTTTTCGAAGCTCTTCTTCCCAGGCATCGGACATTGCTTTTTCTGCTACAAAGGGACCGGCACCAACACAGGTAGAATATGCTTTTAAAACGCCCACCACATGATCCAGGGATTTTCCCGGAATTCCGGCACCGATAGGGCCATAGGCAGAAATGGTAGAGGAACTTGAGGTATAGGGGAAAATACCATAATCAATATCCCTCATGGCGCCAAGCTGGGCTTCCAGCACTACCTTTTTGTCCTCTGACAGTGCCTGTTCCAGAAACTCACCCGTGTCTGCAATATAGGGACCAAAGAGTTCAGCCTGTTCCTCACACCAGGTAAGAAGTGCAGGGTAGGACATGGGCTCCTGATGGTAGCAGCCTGCAAGCTCCAGGTTCTTTGCCTCCAGCATGGTTTTTAATCTGGCTTTTACGGAATCCTCTTTTAAATGCAGCAGATCCCCAAGACGAAGGGTTTTCTTACGGTACTTGTCACTGTAGGCATAGGCGATTCCACGGCGGGTAGAGCCAAAGGCGCTGTCGGTTTTTGCCAGCCGGTTTTCTTCTAACTCATCCTGTACCTTGTGCCATGGCATGGAGATCGTGGCACGCTTTGAAAGCTTCAGATGATCCGGTGTAACCCGGATTCCTTTTTTCTCTATTTCATGGATTTCCCGGGAAAGATGTTCCAGATCGACTACCATTCCGTCCCCGAGGACACATACCACACCTGGATGTAAGATACCAGATGGGAGAAGATTTAAGACAAATTTACCCTGGTCGGTGACCACTGTGTGACCTGCGTTGTTGCCGCCCTGGTAGCGGACGACCACATCTGCCTGCTCCGCTAAAAGATCGATCACACGTCCTTTTCCTTCATCGCCCCAGTTAATACCGGTTACTGCTGTAAGCATTTGTTCCTCCTTTGAAAACTGTCCGGGCTGCCATATTACAATGAACAGCTTTTGGCCCTGTCACAGTGTTCTTTTTTATTCGGGTACATAATACGCTTGACGCAGGAATAAGTAAAAACTATAATTGATATAGTTGGAATAAACATATGATATGTCAAAAGAAAAGGAAAAATATTATGGACGTAAATTTCGAATATTACAAAATTTTTTATTATGTGGCAAAATACCACAACTTTACCAAGGCAGCCCAGGCTTTAAACAACAGCCAGCCTAACATCACCCGGGCCATGAACTGTCTGGAACAGCAGCTGAATACCACTTTATTTATCCGTACTAACCGTGGGGTACAGCTTACCCCGGAAGGAGAACGGCTTTATACCCATGTGCTTGGTGCAATGGAGCAGTTCCAGGCTGCAGAAGAGGAGCTGGCGGACAGCTCCGGGCTTTCCCACGGAAGTGTAGCCATTGGCGCCAGTGAAACTGCCCTGAATATTTTTCTGTTAGACAAATTAAAAAACTTCCATATGACTTATCCGGGAATCCGGCTGAAGCTTTATAACCATTCTACCCCGGAAGCCATTGAATCCGTAAAAAGTGGAAAGATCGATTTTGCAGTAGTTTCCACTCCGGCAGAGGTGGATTCCCCGTTGAAACAGATCATGCTCATGCCCTTCCAGGAGATCCTGGTTGGCGGTACCACGTTTACCGCCCTTGGAAGCCAGGAGCTTTCTCTTCGGGAGGTAAAGAACTATCCGCTGATTTCTCTTGGACGGGAAACTATGACCTATAAATTTTACAACAGTGTATTTTTATCCCATGGCCTGGATCTTTCCCCGGATACGGAAGCCGCCACTGCGGACCAGATCCTGCCGCTGGTAAAATGTGAACTTGGCCTTGCCTTTTTGCCCCAGCCAATGGCAGCCCCATCCCTTCTGAAAAAAGAAATCGTACAGATCCCACTAAAAGACGAAATCCCGGAGCGTCAGATCTGTCTGGTGTATGACAGCCAGCATCCTATGGGCGCTGCGGCAAGGGAATTAAAAAACACAATTGTAGCTGGGCGGGTTTAAAACCAGCGTATGGAGAAAATTTTAGTGAGTTGTAAAAAACTTGGAGGAGGTATCCTATGGATTACATCAAAGAAGCAAAAAAACTTGGGTTTTCAAATGCGGCAATCATGGATACACAAAAACTTGTGTTCAAACCGGAATATCGAAAGTTTTGTGAAGAAAATCAGTGTGGATGTTACAACGTGAATCCCGCCTGTCCACCTGAATGCGGAACAGTAGAATCTATGAAACAAAGGGTATTCGCCTATGAAAAAGCGCTTATTCTCCAGACGATACAAAACAAGGATATGGACTACAAAATGGCGAAGCTTGCGCACAATAAACTCACCGAACAGCTGGCCTCTAAAATAATGGAATCTGGAAATACAGACCTGCTGATCATGTCCGCTGGTCCTTACAGGCACCATTCCTGCATGTCCGCCTACTGTGTTGATGCCCAGGAAATGGCAGATGCGGTGGGAATGATCTGCTGGGGGACCGATGATAAGATACGGTATTTTTCACAAATTTTATTTCATGGAAACTTGTAATGGAAAACACATACAACGGTCAATGATATGGCAGACATAAAAATATGATATGAAAGAGAAAATTTTCATTCTATTGCGGTATGACTATAACAATGCTATAATCCCTCCTGAAAAGAGATAAGTACAGCTCTCATCATGATCCAAACAGAAAAAGAGGCGTTTTAGTATGAAAACAGTTTTACCAAGAGAACATGCTGTAGAAGATATTTTTTCCAAAATCCTGGCTTCCCCGGAGGCATCAAGAAGACTTCGTGAAGTGTTTTACCAGTATCTGGATGATGAACATATGCTGGTGGATGAGGATCCGGACCACTTTTTGCAGGTACTCTTTCACGCTTACCAGAACGGGGATGTAAGTGCCCTTCTTCTGGAATTGTGCGGAAAAAGTATGTTTGATCTGCTCCGCGAAGCCTATCTGATCCCAAGAAAATTCCACGGAAAGGCAGGAGAGAATCCGGTCCTTCTTACCAATGTGGAAGGAGAGCTTCTTAAAGATGCTGGAAAGATGGTTTCCGCCCATGACTATGGAAAATTTAAGGAAACCTTTGACCGGCATGAATGTGTACCAAGATCCAGACTTTACCTGGCAGATGGATATGACATTGTACGCTCTTACACGGATGGGCTGGAAATTAAAGAGGAAAAAGAAGAGCGCCAGCGTGGGATTTTAATCCTCTATGCACTTCCGGATACCTGCAAGCTGGGGCTTACAGAGGCGCAGGCCTATGCGGTTGTATGGAAGACTTTCCAGGAGATCCAGCAGGCAGCACCCCGTGCAGTGGTTTTTTATGGACAGGAGACCGGCGTAAAAAAAGAAAATCCAGAGAAACCCTTTGATGAACTTGGCGTTTTGCTTCCCATCCATGAATTTGAAAAGAAAATGCTCCAGCATATGGAGGAAATTGACGGGATCGTCCTTGCCTGCAGGGAGCGGATGATGGAACTTGCAGGAAATGACAGCCTGAAATTATAAAGGGACTTTTCGGAAGGAAGTGGGCTTATGCAGCCAGAGATGGTCAGAAAAAATCATATGGACGTGGAGTGGCATGAATACACCGATGCAAATGGCCAAAATACCCCCGTTATAAATGCAAGCATCACCGAAAAGGCTTCCATTATCGGACGTGTGGGGATCATGTTTTTATCCTGTGGGACTGGAGCCTGGAGGGTCCGAAGCTCCATGAATGCCCTGGCCGAAGCAATGGGAATTACCTGTACCGCAGATATCGGACTGATGTCCATTGAGTACACCTGTTTTGACGGGGAAAACGGCTTTACCCAGTCTTTATGCCTTACCAATACAGGGGTGAATACGTCAAAGCTGAACCGGCTGGAGCATTTTATCCGTAACTTTGAAACAGAGGGAAAAAACATGTCCGGGGAAGAGCTTCACAGCTATCTGGATGAGATTGAAAGGATCCATGGCCTTTATTCCCCGGCAGCCCTGGGACTGGCTGCCGCCATTGCATGCTGTGGATTTACCTTTCTTTTAGGCGGAGGACCAGTAGAGATGTTTTGTGCTTTTATTGGAGCAGGACTTGGAAATTTCCTTCGCTGCAAGCTGACCAAGCATCATTTTACTTTGTTTCTGGGTATTGTTACATCTGTCTCCCTGGCATGCTTTGTATATGCAGGATTATTAAAATTAGGGGAAATCCTGTTTGGGATTTCCATTCAGCATGAAGCAGGATATATCTGTGCCATGCTTTTTATCATCCCTGGCTTCCCCTTTATTACCAGCGGAATCGACCTGGCAAAGCTGGATATGCGTTCTGGTATGGAAAGGCTTACTTATGCACTGATTATTGTCCTGGTAGCCACTATGTCTGCCTGGATCATGGCCATGCTTCTTCACTTACAGCCGGTGGATTTTATAAAGATCCATATGTCTGCTGCAATGTGGATTCTCACACGGCTTATTGCAAGCTTTTTCGGCGTGTTCGGTTTCTCCATCATGTTTAACAGTCCGGTAAGGCTTGCCTGTTCTACGGCAGTACTTGGTGCAATTGCAAATACCCTGCGGCTGGAGCTTGTGGATCTCGCCACCTTACCTCCGGCAGTGGCCGCATTTATCGGAGCTCTGACAGCTGGGCTTCTGGCCTCCCTTCTGAAAAATAAGGTGGGCTATCCAAGGATTTCCGTGACAGTGCCTTCTATTGTGATCATGGTACCGGGGCTTTATTTATACCGTGGATTTTATAACCTTGGAATCATGTCCTTATCCCTTTCCGCATCCTGGTTTGCAGCTGCGCTTCTGATCATTGCAGCACTTCCGCTGGGACTGATCTTTGCAAGGATTTTGACAGATAAGGCGTTTCGGTATTGTACCTGACTTGAATTGCAAACAGGTGCAAGCTGCTAAACCGGTCCGGCAAAAGGAGGTGGCTGATATGTTAAGTATGATTTCCTATGCTGAAGAAAACGGCGAAAAAAAGGCGAAAACCGCTTAGGGACGCTTATGAATATGATAGAGAAGTATATTGCGGATAAAATAACATCTTTATGTGAAAAACGTGATATCAGTAAATACAGATTATCACAGTTTTTTCAGGAAGGTAATTCGGAGAATCTGACAGAAAAACAGAAAGAAGTTCTAAGGGTTTGAAAAATCATTCCTGCAATCTGCACGCCCCACTTTGCGGTATATTTCACCCGAATTCGGCCTACGTAGCCCGGATGTTTTCCTTGTGCAAAGCGGAGTAAGGGGGTATAATAAAATCAGTTTTTTGTATAATTTTAAAAGCTATAATAAGGAAATCGGCAAACCAGATGAAAATTTGGGACGCAAAGCTACAGGACCTGTAAAATGGTAGCCAGTTGCATAAAGTGAGGTGCACTGTCTGTTTGGCAGTGCTTTTATTATAACATGAATTATTAATAGTACATGATAGGTAATTGCGAAACAAGTTCGCAATCCTGATTAAAAAGCGGTAAGAATCCTGCAACGCAGAATTCTTAAGATGAAAAGTAGGTGCTTTTAAATTTAGACATGACTAAAAGACTTCCCAGATAAACTGCGAAGTCATGAGATGGATGCTTTTGTATCTCTGGAGGAATCCATCTGGTCTGAATAGGGAATATCTTCGGTTACTACTATTGGCAAATCGGGCATATATTTTGCAATAAATAAAGAGTCCTTTTTTTAAGGCAGATCTGTATAAGAAGTACTTTACGCTTGAGTATAATCGGAGTCTTACAGGCGGAGAAAAATCCTGGGTGAAAGAAAAACTTACGGGTATGCTGGCAGAATATATCTCTTATGCCAAAGACTGTCTGGGGAATCAGACACTGAAATTTAAGATACAGGACTGCAATGATTATGATGAAATGCTTCAGGCACTGATATATGATAACGATCAAGACTTCAAGAGTGTTCCACTTACAAATATACTCGTACTTTTAAGAAAGGCAAGAAAAGCAGAAGCTGTCGCAAAATGTCATCGGGAACTTATGATCTGATACTTATGGATATCCAGATGCCAAACATGGATGGCTATCAGGCAACCCAGTGTATCCGGCATTTAAATGATAAAAAGAAGGCAGAGATCCCGATCATTGCCATGACAGCAAATGCTTTTGAGGAAGACAAAAAAGAGCATTTGATGCGGGCATGAATGAACATATAGCGAAACCCATTGATATTGAGAAACTGAGAGTGGCCATTCTTTCTGTATTGAATAAACAGAAAAACTGACAGACTGGGAAGAACAACAGCAGGATAATAAAGATGAAAAGAATAAATAAAAAGATAGGAAAAAATAAGAATAAAAGATTATGTTTGAGCATTTTTGCAATTATTATGCTGCTTTTTGTATCAGCTTCTGTTTATGCGTCGGAAATAAAAAGTGACGGGAAAACAACTCAGGCAATGGAGGAAGAAAATAAAACCGTGAGAGTCGGGTATTTTCCATATTCCAATTTTCAGGAAGGAGGTTCCGGGGAACACAAGCAGGGAGCAGGCTATGAGTATCTTCAGAAAATTTCTTATATAACCGGCTGGAAGTATGAATATGTCTATGCTTCCTTTAAAGAGTGCCTGGATATGCTGGAAGCTGGAGAAATAGATATACTTGGAAATGTCAGTTATACACAGGAAAGAGCAGAAGCTATCAATTTTTCTTCTTATGAGGAGCTAACGGAACGATACTGGATCTATACCAGAGAGGACCATGCGGACCTTACGGATGGTGATCTAAAGCAGATAAATGGCTGCCGTATCGGTGTTGCAGATGGAAGCTATCAGAAAGAACTTCTGGAAAAATGGCTGGACAGCAATCAGATCCAGGCAGAGGTTGTTGCCTGTAAAGGCTATGATGAAATGATAGAAAAACTGGATGCAGATGAACTGGAGGCTCTTGTGATTCCGGCACTGTCTGTCAACAGCGATTTTATTGCCATTGCCAATATCGGGGCAAGTGACTGTTATTTTGGTGTATCAAAATCCAGACCAGATCTGTTAAAGGAATTAAATTCTGCCCTGGAAGAAATCAACAACACAGAAACGGACTACAGCAGCAAGCTGTATGCCCGTTATGAAGGAAAAGCGGTCATAAATTATGCACTCAACAAGGAAGAAAAACAATGGCTGGATGCACATGAAAATACAATCCGTGTGGGATATCTAAAGGATAATCTTCCTTTTTGCGGTGAAGAAAATGGGAAACTGACAGGAATCCTTGGAACCGTTTTGGACACTGTCCAGGAAAAATATGAAATCACGATCAAGGCAGTTCCCTGTTCCACGGGAGTGCAGATGAACGAGGCATTGCAATCTGGTGAAATAGATATTGCCGGTCCTATCATTCAGGATCTTTATATGCAGGAACAGTTTCAGGTGGTTTTGACGGATGTAATCTTTGATATTACGCCGGTTGTTATTTACCAGGGGAAAGAATATAGCAGCAGTCTCTCTGCAATCGCAGCGACAGAGACCTCACTGTATTCGGAATTGATGGTGTCCCTTCTTTTTCCAGATGCAGAGATCAAACAATATGACACACAAGAGGAATGCCTGGAGGCAGTAGCAAAGGGAAAAGTAGGAGCAACGGTTATTCCCTCTTCAAAAATCAATCTTCTTAATGAAAGTCCACTGACCAAAAGTCTGTCATTTGCAGAAATGGCAAAACGGCAGGAATTAGCGATGTTTACAACGAGAGGAAACAGAAGAGCAGCTACCATTATCAATAAAGCAATTGAGCAGTCATCCAATATTTTAAATGGCGTTGTCCTTGCGCAGAATTCCGTTTCAGAAAAGAAAATGACCTTGCAGGATGTCCTTGCAGAGTATGCCGACTTCGCTATCGGAATTTCATTTGTGATTATTTTTGTACTGCTTCTTCTGGTCTATTTCCTTTCCGTAAGCAGGAAAAAACAAATGGAAGCGTTGAAAGAAGCACAGAATGCAAATGCGGCGAATATTGCAAAAACAACATTCCTGAACCATATGTCCCATGACATCAGGACACCAATGAATGCAATTGTCGGATTTACAGATATTGCCCTGAAGAGGAAGCCGGACGAAGAAGTGGAGAATTGTCTGAAAAAGATCAGGCAGAGTTCCGAATATCTGATGACACTGATCAACGATGTGTTGGATATCAGCCGCATTGAAAGTGGTAAACTGGAATATAAACCAGTACCGGTAGATCTCAGGGATATGATAAATACTGTTTTGTCGATTGCAAGGGGATATATGGAAAACCGTGACCTTAATTTTTATGTTTCAAGAGAAGAACTTAAAAACCCCTATGTAATGGCAGATGAACTCAGAATCAGGGAAGTATTGCTCAACATTATCAGCAATGCAGTCAAATTTACAAAAGACGGAGGCACTATTTCATTTATTGCAGAAAACAGTCTGGGTAATGATGAGCACCATATAATCGTGCGCTATCGTATATCGGATACCGGAATTGGTATGAGTGAGGAATTCCAGGCAAGAATATTTGATGAGTTCAGTCAGGAAAATGATGGAGCAAGAACCAGTTATAAGGGAACCGGACTGGGAATGGCCATTGCCAAACAGTATGTAAATCTTATGGGTGGGAAAATTGAAGTCAGCAGCAGACAAGGTATTGGCTCAACCTTTACGGTAGAAATCCCCCTGCTTATAGCAGAACAGGTATTGACTGAAAAGGAAGAAAATTTAAGGAAAGATATGGATTTACAGGGTTTGCATGTTCTTTTGGCAGAGGACAATGATTTAAATGCGGAGATAGCAGTAGTTTTATTGGAAGAAAAAGGGATGGTTGTAACCAGGACTGTAGATGGCAAATCTGCTCTGACACAGTTTTGCAATACAGCTCCCGGGACTTTTGATCTGATCTTGATGGATATTATGATGCCGGAAATGAATGGATATGAATCGACAAAAGCCATCCGAAATCTGCCGGACCGTCCGGACGGAAAGAAAATACCTATTATTGCAATGACGGCAAATGCATTTGCAGAGGATGTACAGGCTGCTTTGAATGCCGGGATGAATGATCATGTGGCCAAGCCAGTTGATATGGAGATTCTGATATCTGTCATCACAAAATATATAGAACGATGATTCAGGTGTTAAAAATGGATTGAAAATTTAACATGGAATGGAGCTTGAATATTTGGTACTAAAAAGTGGACGATTTCGATCATTTAGTTGCGATAGTAATAAAATATATTGAAAAAAGTAGGAGAAATTCAGTTGTTAGAGAAAGCAGTTCAGTCTGCAATATATGAAAAAGCTCTTAAAAATCATTATATAGAAATTCTGTATATTGATTTTGAAGATACAGGAAAATGCATAAAGCTTCATCAGGATACGAAGCTGCGTAGTGGTGAAAACATTTTCCCAGAGTCGGATGAGCAGATGTTTGAGGATTATATCTGTGAGAAAATTATGCGTTATGCATCTGGTGATACAGAGGATCTTAACCGGGTAAAGCAGCAGATGATGCTGTTGCAGAAGAATGAAGAATTGTCAAATGCACTTCATTATAGCCAAAAACGGGATGAAGAGCTTACAAAGGCATTGGAGACGCCGTACCATAGAAGCAGCCAGTTTCAGCTTTGACTCTTTTTTCTGCCACATACGATATCCCAGAGGTACAGACAGATAGAGTGCATGGACATGGTTCTTTACCGGGATACAAAGCATGATACTTACAAAGCAGTGACCATTAAGGCAGCTGGAACCATTATGTGCTGCGTGGTCAAAAAGTTTTGTGATTTTGCACAACTTTGATTGACAAGAAAATAACATTTCGGTATAATTGACGTAGTGTATCGCGGAAAAGTATAGGCAGCGGGAACAAGGAGGGGAACATTTTGGAGGCGAAAGAAATCTCAAAGGCAGTGGTTAAGAGACTGCCAAGGTATTATCGCTATCTGGGGGAACTGATGGAAGAGAAGGTAGAGCGTATATCTTCCAATGATCTGAGCAAGAAAATGCACGTAACTGCATCCCAGATCCGTCAGGATCTTAACAACTTCGGCGGTTTTGGACAGCAGGGATACGGATACAATGTAGAATATCTTTACACAGAGATCGGCAAGATCTTAGGGCTGGACACCATCCATCCCATGATCATTCTGGGTGCAGGTAATCTGGGACAGGCACTTGCCAATTATGGGGATTTTGAGAAAAGAGGATTCCGCCTTGTAGGAATCTTTGACGTGAATCCGGTTCTGGAAGGAATTTCCGTTCGCGGCATTGAGATCCAGATGATCAGCCGGCTTCCGGAATTTATGAAGGAGAATCAGGTGGAAATCGCCATTCTGACACTTCCCAAGAACAAGGCCAAGGAGATGGCGAAGATTCTCATTGAGAACGGAATCAAGGCAATCTGGAATTTCGCACATACAGATCTGGACGCTCCGGAGGACGTAATCGTGGAGAATGTCCATCTTTCCGAGAGTCTGATGGCTTTGTCCTACAATTTAAGCCAGTATCGGAATGAACATACAGAGAAATAGAAGTTAAAGAGGACTGCTGCTTGTCTCACTGGAAGATTTACAGGAGACCGGGCAGCAGTTTTGCATATAGACGCGAAAGGAAATGATTTGTTGCCTGACGCGTCAGATGAGGAGCTGATCATGAAAAAAGTTGTGACCTGCAGCCAGATGAAGCTTCTGGACCATGAAACCATTCACAGCATGCACGTACCGTCACTGGTGCTGATGGAGCGCGCAGCCCTGGCTGTCAGAGATGAAATCGTGAAGTACCTTCTGGGGAAAAATCCCGATGGCAGCTGGCAGCATGAACGTGTCCTGGCAGTCTGCGGTTCCGGCAACAACGGCGGCGACGGCATTGCCATTGCAAGGCTGCTTCACTTATCCGGGATCCATACGGAGATTTTTCTTGCAGGAAATCCGGACAAAATGACCGAAGAAACCAGACGCCAGTGGGAAATTGCCGCCAGCTATCAGGTGCCGGTAACGAATAACCCGGTATGGAGTGAATATACTGTTATAGCAGACGGGATTTTCGGCGTGGGGCTTTCCCGGGAAATTGCGGGAAAATACAGAGAAATCATCGACTGCATGAATCAGGCAGAAGCCTGCAAGGTGGCAGTGGACATTCCGTCTGGCATCCATGGTGATACAGGAGCCATTCTCGGCGTGGCTTTTAAGGCAGACATGACGGTAACCTTTGCATACCGGAAACGGGGACTGTGCCTTTACCCAGGAAGAATGTACGCGGGAAAGGTTGTGACAGCAGACATTGGAATTTACGACCGGGACCCGAAAGGCATCCAGATTGCAGAAAAAGCAGCCTGTCACATGGAGCAGACAGACCTGGCAGAGCTTCCTTTAAGAGCCCCCTGGGGAAATAAAGGAACCTTCGGGAAAGTCCTCCTTATCGCAGGCTCCCCTGGAATGTGCGGCGCCGCCTGCCTAAGTGCCAGCGCAGCCCTTCATGGCGGAGCAGGAATGGTGAAGATCCAGACCGTGGAGGAGAACCGCGTTCCCCTTCAGACCCTTCTTCCCGAGGCAATGGTAACCTGTGAATTTAACGAGGAAGCCAACCAAAAGAACCTAAGCTGGTGCGATGTGCTGGTGATCGGCCCGGGACTTGGAACAGACGGAGTGGGCAGAGAGCGAATGCTCTGGTTTTTGAAAAACGGGGCGGCAGCGAAAAAGCCTGTAGTCATAGATGCGGACGGGCTGAACCTTCTGGCTGAGCATCCGGAATGGCAGGAATTTATAAATGAAAATACAATTCTGACCCCGCATATGGGAGAGATGAGCCGTCTGACAGGCAGCAGCATTTCTCATTTGAAAGAGGATCCGGCAGCCGCGGCCTTTGAATTTGCAGACAGAAGCGGGGGCGCCTGTGTGCTGAAAGATGCCTGCACCGTAATCGCAGACCAGGAAGAACACCTGTATTTCAATCTTTCCGGCAATTCGGGAATGGCAACTGCGGGAAGCGGGGATGTACTTTCCGGCATAACGGCTGCAGTGCTTTGCATGTATCACAGCCAGGAAGAAAAGCCGCCGGTTTCTTATCAGGCAGCCATGGCCGTTTATATCCATGGACGTTGCGGGGATTTTGCCCTCAGGAAAAAAGGAACCCACGGCATGACCGCACAGGATCTGATCGAAGCACTTCCAGAAATATTGAAGCTTTCGGAGGGGGAAAATTAGAGCGTACTCCCAAAGCGGAAATGATTTTTTAAACAGGTTACATCGGTGAACAGTAACGAGGAGAACATTATGGAAAAATATAACAGAATTAAGGCGTTGATTTCCCTTGATGCCGTGAAATATAATTTTGAACAGATGAAAAAGAACATAAAAGAAGGGACGAAGATCATTGCCGTGATCAAGGCAGATGCATACGGACATGGCGCAGTCCCCATTGCGGCCATGCTGGAGAATTTGGATTACATCTGGGGCTTTGCCACTGCGACTGCCCAGGAAGCCCTGCAGCTGCGCCGGGAAGGAATCACCCGGCCGATTCTGATCCTGGGACTTGTGTTTGAAGAGTACTACGAAGAGCTGGCAAGAGAGGATGTGCGCATGGCAGTCTGTGATTATGAAACTGCCCGCAAATTTAGCGAGGCGGCAGCCTCCTGCGGCAAAAAGGCGCTGATCCATCTTGCGGCAGACACCGGCATGACAAGAATCGGATTCAAGGACAGCGAAGAGAGTCTGGAAGAGATCCGCAGGATTTATGAGCTTGACAATGTGGAAGTGGAAGGCCTGTTTACCCATTTTGCAAGGGCAGATGAGTATGACCGCACCCCGGCCATGGTACAGCTGAAGCGCTACCTTGACTTCGCGGACCTTCTGGAGAAAAACGGCATCCATATTCCTCTTCACCACTGCTCTAACAGCGCCGGAATCATCCGTGTGCCGGAGGCAAACTTAAACCTTGTCCGCGCCGGAATCACCATTTACGGCATTTACCCGTCCGAGGAAGTGGAGAAGGATATTGTGAAGCTTCAGCCGGTAATGTCCTTAAAGAGCCACATTTCCTATGTAAAAGACGTGGAGCCGGGAACGGAGGTAAGCTATGGCGGAACCTACACCACAGACCGCGTCACCAGACTGGCTACCATTCCGGTGGGCTATGCAGACGGATACCCAAGAATGCTCTCCAACAAGGGCTGGGTGCTGATCCACGGCAAAAAGGCGCCGATCTGCGGAAGAGTCTG
Source organism: Blautia acetigignens (assembly GCF_025566865.1). NCBI lineage: Bacteria > Bacillati > Bacillota > Clostridia > Lachnospirales > Lachnospiraceae > Blautia > Blautia acetigignens. The sequence continues at coordinate 135,109 of NZ_JAOQJM010000004.1, read as the reverse complement.
CATGGATCAGTTTATGGTAGATATAACCCACATTCCGGATGCAAAAACAGGGGATGAGGTGACACTCCTTGGCACAGACGGAGAGGAAGAGATCACAGCAGACACCATCGGGGATCTGTCCGGCCGCTTTTCCTATGAGTTTGTCTGTGATATCAGCAAGCGCGTTCCAAGGATCTACATCAGGGACGGAGAGGAATGCGGAGAATTAACGTATTTTGATTAAATAGTAAAACACCACACATGTATACACAGGAAAAAAGTTGGAAATACTTATTTTCAGAAGTGAAAAAGTTAAAGTAAAACGGAGTGTGAATTGTGTGGTAATTAAAAGAGGGGATATTTTTTATGCGGATCTTCGCCCTGTGGTGGGAAGCGAGCAGGGAGGCATCCGCCCGGTACTTATTATTCAGAACGATGTGGGCAACAGGCACAGCCCCACTGTGATCTGTGCAGCCATCACATCCAAGATGAACAAGGCGAAGCTGCCTACCCATATTGAGATCGATGCGTCCGCCTACGGAATCGAAAAAGACTCGGTAATTCTTCTGGAACAGCTTCGTACCATTGATAAGAGAAGGCTTAAGGATAAGGTATGCCACCTGGACGGCCCCATGCTTGACAAGGTAAATCATGCCCTTGAGATCAGCCTGGAGCTTACATTCTCTTGACGAAAAGAAAGTTTAGTGATATAGTTGTTAAGTCTCAGCGGCATTTGCAGCCGCATTTTAACCAAATAGCAAGGCGGATGGTGAAGATCCCCTTGACTGGTTTTATACGGAGGAACAAAGGGTTTATTTATGGAGGACGGCAGTAGTATGCCCCTGGCGGGCGTTATTATTTTATTGTTGCTGCTGTGGCTGAACGGTATTTTTTACGGGTTCTCGGCTGCAGTACACAATCTGAGCGGAAGCGAGGTTGAGAAGCGGGCGCAGGAAGGAGATAAGAAATCCACTTATCTGTTATCCCTGATGAACAGTCCCATGACGTTTGTCAATGCGATTCCGCTGATTGTCATGGCTTCCGGTGTGAGCTTCGGAGCATTTATCGTTCCGTGGGTTACGAAGACCTTTCATCCCTACATAAAGCATCTGGCAGCAGTGATCCTGGTGCTTGCACTTGTGGTGATCCTGCTTGCATCTCTTGGCATCCTTACGTTTCGAAGGATCGGAACCTACCATCCGGAGAAATATGCCTACCGCTATCTGGGAGTTGTGGGATTTTTTACCAGGATCTTATATCCTTTTACCATGTGCGTTACCTTTATCGCCAAGCTGGCGGCACGCCCCTTCGGAGTGGCCTTTAACCAGGCAGAGGAGCCTGTGACAGAAGAGGAGATCATTTCCATGGTAGATGAGGCCCATGAGCAGGGCGTCATCGAGGAAAATGAAGCCGAGATGATCCAGAACATCATGGAGTTCAATGACACAGAAGCCAAGGATATTATGACCCACCGCAAGAATGTGATCGCCTTTGACCAGGAAGAGAATCTGCAGTCTATTGTGGATACTATGCTGGAGGAGGGCAATTCCCGTTATCCGGTATATAAGGAAACCATTGACAATATTGTGGGAATCATTCATTATAAAGATGCGCTGAAGTTCCTTACCCGGAATTCCTGGGCCAAATTTAAGCCCCTTAAGGATCTGCCGGGACTGATCCGGGAAGCTTCTTTTATTCCGGAGACCAGAGGAATCAGTGATCTGTTCGGCTCCATGCAGGTGAAGAAGATCCATATGGCAGTGGTAGTGGATGAGTATGGACAGACTTCCGGAATCGTTTCCATGGAGGATATCCTGGAGGAGATCGTAGGGGACATTCTGGATGAATATGATGAGGATGACAGCACCTTCCGCACACAGAAGGACAACAGTGTGATCATTGACGGGCTGGCTTACCTGGAGGATGTATCCGAGGAGCTTGGCATCGATTTCGGGAAGGTGGAGTTTGAGACCCTGAACGGTTATCTGACCAATCTTCTGGGGCATATCCCCACAGAGGATGATCTGGATAAAGAAATTGTGGTAAACGGCTACCGTTTCAGAATCCTTTCCCTTGGAAACAAGACTATCGGAAAGGTACGGGCCGAAAAGATAAAAAAAGAACCAAAAGGAGAGGATAAGAAATGTCAGGACATTCAAAATTCGCAAACATAAAGCACAAGAAAGAAAAAAACGACGCTAAAAAAGGTAAGATCTTTACCATCATCGGCCGTGAGATCGTAATGGCTGTTAAGGCCGGCGGTCCGGATCCAAGCAACAACGGCAAGCTTCGCGATGTTATCGCCAAGGCGAAAGCAAACAACATGCCGAACGATACCATCGAGCGCGGTATTAAGAAGGCAGCAGGTGCTGACTCTGCTGACAGCTACGAGAAGGCAGTATACGAAGGATACGGCCCCAATGGTGTTGCCATCATCGTTGAGACTCTTACTGACAACAAGAACCGTACAGCCAGCAATGTAAGAAACGCATTTACAAAGGGTAACGGAAGCATCGGAACCCAGGGCTGCGTATCCTACATGTTTGACCAGAAGGGTCAGATCATCATCGATAAGGAAGAGTGCGAGGTGGACGCTGACGAGCTGATGATGACCGCTCTTGACGCAGGCGCTGAGGATTTCGTAGAGGAAGAGGATAGCTATGAGGTTCTCACAGCTCCGGATGATCTTGGTGCAGTACGCGAGGCTCTTGAGGCAGCAGGCGTTCCGCTTCTTGAGGCACAGGTTGCCATGATCCCGCAGACCACTGTAGAGCTGACTGATGAGAAGGCTCTGAAGGATATCCAGAGAATCCTTGATCTTCTGGATGATGATGACGACGTTACAGACGTATGGCACAACTGGGCTGAATAATTTTATAAGAATTGCAGATAATACCTCCATACAAGAATGTGTGGAGGTATTTTTTTATGCTGGAAATAATAGAGGAAAACCCATTAGAATCAGAAGAAAACATGGGGAAAGGCCAGGAAAAAGCAGGGCAAAAGAGCTATGTAAAAGGAAAAAAGCAGGAAGAAGAGCCGCAGAAAGAACAGCAGCAGGAAAAAGCAGAAAAAAAGGAAAACCTGGATCAGGAAGAGCAGCAGAATAAACAGATCCGGGATATGGGACAAGTGACCCTGCATGAGAATTCCAAAAGATACAAGGTGGAGCTTCTGACCATCATCGGGGAAGTGGAAGGCCACGAGTCTGCCCCGTCCCACAGCAAAACCACCAAATATGAGCACGTTTTGCCCAAGCTTGCCATGATCGAGGATGACGAATCCGTGGACGGCCTTCTGGTTCTTCTGAACACCGTAGGAGGTGACGTGGAAGCGGGCCTTGCCATTGCGGAGATGATCGCTTCCTTAAGCGTTCCTACCGTTTCTCTGGTTCTTGGAGGCGGACATTCCATCGGCGTTCCCATGGCAGTTTCTGCAGATTATTCCTTTGTGGTCCCAAGCGCTACCATGGTGATCCATCCCGTGCGCTCCAACGGCATGTTCATCGGCGTGGCCCAGTCCTACCGCAACATGGAAAAGATCCAGGACCGGATCACCACCTTTATTTCCACCCATTCCCATACTTCTCAGAAGCGGCTGGAGGAGCTGATGCTGGACACCACCCAGTTGGTAAAGGATGTGGGAACTATGTTGGAAGGCCCGGAGGCAGTAAAGGAGGGCCTGATCGATGAAGTAGGCGGAATGCGGGAAGCTCTGGGGAAGTTATACCAGCTCATTGGTGAAAAAAAGGAAAAAAACAGCTGATCTGGCATTTTTTTGAAAAAATATAAGAGAAACTGTAGAATTTCATTTTACTAACCCATCTTTTTGTGCTATAGTGGTATAGGATATGACTAGCGTACATGTGTCCTCACTGGGGACGCACATTTTTAGCGCTTGTTAAATATAGTACTTCAGGAGGGAACTATGTATAAGATTCTCAACGCAGAGAAACTTTCTGCAAATGTTTTTCTTATGGACGTGGAAGCACCCCGCGTGGCTAAGCATTGTCTGCCTGGTCAGTTCGTCATCGTAAAGATGGACGAAGTAGGCGAGAGAATTCCGCTTACAATCTGCGATTATGACGCAGAGAAAGGAACTGTAACAATCGTATTCCAGCCGGCTGGTGCATCTACCACCAAAATGTCCGAGCTGAAAGCCGGAGATTACTTCGAAGACTTCGTTGGACCTCTTGGACAGCCATCTGAGCTTTGCCATGAAGACATTGAAGAGCTTAAGAAGAAAAAAATCGTATTCGTAGCCGGCGGTGTTGGTACAGCTCCTGTATATCCTCAGGTAAAATGGCTTCATGAGCATGGCATCACTGCAGATGCCATTGTTGGTGCCAAGACAAAGGATCTCCTTATCCTTGAGGACAAGATGAAAGAAGTATGTAATCTGTATGTAACTACAGATGATGGTTCTTATGTACGCAAAGGTATGGGTACTGACGTACTTCGCGACCTTGTACAGAACCAGGGCAAAGAGTATGATCTGTGCGTTGCGATCGGACCGATGATCATGATGAAATTTGTCTGCCTGTTAACCAAAGAACTGAATATTCCTACCGTTGTCAGCATGAACCCGATCATGGTAGATGGAACTGGTATGTGCGGTGCCTGTCGTCTGATGGTTGGCGGCGAAGTAAAATTTGCCTGCGTTGACGGACCGGAGTTTGATGGACACAAAGTTGACTTCGACCTTGCCATGAAGAGACAGCAGATGTACAAGACCGAAGAAGGACGTGCGCTTCTGAAGCTTCAGGAGGGCGATACCCATCACGGCGGATGCGGACAGTGTGGAGGTGACAAATAATGGCAGATGTATTAAAGAAGGTACCAGTCAGAGAGCAGGCTCCTAAGGTACGTGCTACGAACTTTGAAGAGGTTTGCCTTGGTTATAATAAAGAAGAGGCAATGGAAGAAGCGAACCGCTGCCTTGGCTGTAAGAAAGCAAAATGTATGGAAGGATGTCCGGTTTCCATCAATATCCCGGGCTTCGTTCATGAAGTAAAAGAAGGAAACTTCGAGAAAGCATACCAGATCATCGGTGAGTCCAGTGCTCTTCCGGCTGTCTGCGGACGTGTATGTCCTCAGGAGACACAGTGTGAGGGAAGATGTATCCGCGGTATGAAGGGCGAGGCTGTTTCCATCGGTAAGCTGGAGCGTTTCGTTGCTGACTGGGCGAAAGAGAACGGCATCAAGCCAGTTCCTGCAGCACAGAAGAACGGACACAAGGTAGCTGTAATCGGTTCCGGTCCTTCCGGACTTACCTGTGCCGGAGACCTTGCAAAGATGGGCTATGATGTAACTATCTTCGAGGCTCTTCACAAAGCAGGCGGCGTTCTTGTTTACGGTATTCCGGAGTTCCGTCTTCCGAAAGACAAAGTCGTTGCTGCTGAGGTAGAGAACGTAAAATCTCTCGGTGTTAAGATCGAGACCAACGTTATCATCGGTAAATCCGTAACTATCGACGAGCTTCTTAAGGATGAGGGCTTCGAGGCTGTATTTATCGGATCCGGTGCCGGACTTCCTATGTTCATGGGAATCCCGGGTGAGCAGGCAAACGGCGTATTCTCCGCTAATGAGTATCTGACACGTAACAACCTGATGAAAGCATTCCGCGAGGATTATGATACCCCGATCGCACACGGCAAGAAAGTTGCAGTTGTAGGCGGTGGTAACGTTGCCATGGACGCTGCAAGAACTGCACTTCGTCTTGGCGCAGAGGTACATATCATCTATCGTCGTTCCGAGGCTGAGCTTCCGGCACGTAAGGAGGAAGTACATCACGCTAAGGAAGAGGGCGTACAGTTTGATCTTCTTTGCAATCCGGTTGAGATCCTTACAGATGACAAGGACTGGGTAACCGGAATCAAGTGTATCCGCATGGAGCTTGGTGAGCCGGATGCATCTGGAAGAAGACGTCCTGTAGAGATTCCTGGTTCTGAGTTTACCATTGACGTTGATACTGTTATCATGTCCCTTGGTACAAGCCCGAACCCGCTGATCTCCTCCACAACAATCGGCCTTGATGTGAACAAGAGAAAATGTATCATCGCTGATGAAGAGTTTGGAAAGACATCCAAAGAGGGTGTATATGCAGGTGGAGATGCTGTTACAGGTGCTGCAACTGTTATCCTTGCAATGGGAGCAGGTAAAGCAGGTGCCCGCGGTATCGATGAGTACATTAAGAGCAAATATGCGAAATAAGTAATACTCCTTTGAGTATGCTTTCCCCGTCTGATTTTCCATTATGGGATTTCAGACGGGGATTTTTTATGCGCGGAAATGCTTAGTTCCATATTTCCCCATAAACAGCTGTTCGATTAAAAGTTGTATCTTCTGCGGGTTTGTGATATAATGGGAATACTTGGTGGGCTTTTGCCTGCCGGATCTTAACAATAGAAAAGGAATTGAGTGTTATGTCAGTTTTACAGGCAATTTTATTGGGAATCGTGCAGGGAATCACGGAATTTCTCCCTGTCAGCAGTTTTGGACATCTGGCAGCCATAGAGAATGCCATGGGAATTACCAGGAATACGGCAGTGCTTTTTGAGGTGCTTCTTCATGTGGGAACCCTTGCGGCGATTTTTTTCGCATTTCACGAGGATATCCGCAGGATCGGCGAGGAACTTTTGGGAATGGTTATGGACGTGATCGGCAATCTGAACATCTATTTTCATAACCGCAGGACAGGAGAGCAGCTTGGGTATGCCCGTTTGGTGTCCGGTACTTATCGGAAGCTTACGGTGCTGATACTGGTATCATCTATTCCCACAGCCATGCTTGGCTACATCTGCAGAAGACTGGTGACCAAGGCGGCCATTTCCCCGCTTCTTCCGGGCATCTGCATTCTGATCACCGGAATTTTTCTTCTTGTGACCGATCTGAGCAACATCGGCGGAATTAAGACACCGAAGGACGCAACCTACGATCATGCCATGTGGATCGGCATCTGCCAGGGAATCTCTGTATTTCCAGGACTTTCCAGATGCGGTATGACTCTCTGCGCCGGTATGATGTGCGGCTTCAGAAGGAAATTTGCGGTGAAATATTCTTATCTGATCAGTATTCCGGCTGTAATTGGCTCCTTGATTCTGGAGCTTGGCCAGTTTACCACACCGAAGATGACGGTTTCACTTGGATTTACATATGTTCTTGGCATGGTTGCGGCAGGAGTAGTAGGCTATTTTATGATCCGCTTTCTGCTTCAGATCGTGCAGCATACGAAATTGCGCTATTTTGCATTCTATTGCTTTGTGGCTGGTGCGGTAGCGCTGATCAGTAATTTTGCCTGATGAAGGGAGAGCTTTTAAATGGCAGCGTCAAAAACGCAGAAATCTAATACGAGGAAAAAATCAACCGCTAAAGGGAATGTCTCTGGCAAAAAGAAAACCGCCGGACGGCCTTCCACCAGGAAAAATGTAAATACCAAGCAGTCCATATCCAGCGGTTTCCAGACAGAGATCGTGATTCTTGTGCTGATCGCAGCTTCCATTATCCTGATGGTAAGCTGCCTGGGCTTTGGAGGCAGTGTGGGTGGAAGCATCAGCAGGGCACTGATGGGAGTGATGGGGCTGATGGCCTATGCATTTCCATTCGTTTTGTTTGGGGTGTCCGTGTTTCTGATTTCCAATAAGGGCAATGTGCTTGCCTATAAGAAGACCGCGGCAGCAGCTGTTCTGTTTCTGGTGCTCTGCGGCGTGTTCCAGCTGTTGACAGAGGGGTACGCAGAGAGCACCACTCTGGCAGAGTACTACAAGGTTAGTTCCCAGTATCACACGGGCGGAGGCGCCATTGGAGGAGCCATCTGCATTTCTACCATTTCCGCATTTGGAACGGTAGGAGCCTATGTGATCATTGTGCTTGTGATCTTAGTCTGCCTGATTTTGATCACCCAGCATTCTTTTCTGGGATTTCTCTATAAGCTTTACGATAAGCTCCTGGAGATGCTGAAGGGAACTCATGAGCGTTACCAGGAGGGAGCACCGGAGCGGGAGTTAAGACGTCAGGTGAAGGCCCAGCAGCGCCAGATGGCAGCCCAGGAACGCCGGGAGAGAAGAATGAAGGAGCTGGAGGCTGCGCTGGCGGAAGAGGATCTGGATTTGGAAGAGGAAGAATTGGAGTCAGAAGACGGTTCGAAGAAAACTTCTTCCATCTTTGGGAAAAAGAAGCAGAAAAACAGAGACAGTTTGACAGAAGCCAGCCAGCCGGTGAGACGCCAGGCAAGAAGAGGAGCAGAGGCAGAGACCACTGGATTTCTTGTGGGAACGGATCTGTTCAGTGATATGGAGGCTTACGGGGATGGAATGGATGACCAGGTTTCCCTTCCGGAGGATACAGGACTGGATTTTGCCATTCACAGATCAGAGACTGTGGATACGGAAGAAGTTTTGCCAGAGACTGTGATGGAAGAGCAGCAGCAGTTGGCGCATTTTGGAGAAGAAATGCAGCCTCAGGCAGTGAATCCAGTGCAGGATGCAGAAGATGAGGACAGCTACGCTGGCGTAGATTTCAAGGAAGCCATGGCAACTGCCAGAACCATGCAGGCAACAAGTGCCGGCGGTTCCGGCACGGGAGCTGATGTTTCAGGTTCTCATGGCTCTGGAGGGGCTGCCAGTACTTCTGGTTCGTCTGGCACAGCTGATGGTTCTCATGGTGTCGCCTCTGCAGGAGAGGAGAGAGCATCCCGCCAGCCTGCCAAGAATCCCAAATCCTCCAGGCAGGAGATTGAGAGCGGAATCGTCAATATCCAGCACGAGATCAGCACCCAGGAAGCAGCCGTGAAGCGGGAATATCAGTACCCGTCTGTGAACCTTCTGAAGAGGGGCAACGGCAAATCCCAGGGAGATTCCGATGCTCACTTAAGGAAGACAGCGCAGAAACTTCAGGAGATTTTATACAACTTCGGCGTCAATGCCAAGGTAACCAATGTAAGCTGCGGACCTACCGTCACCCGTTATGAGCTTCAGCCGGAAATGGGCGTGAAGGTCAGCAAGATCGTAGGCCTTGCTGATGATATCAAGCTGAATCTTGCAGCGCCGGACATTCGTATTGAGGCACCTATTCCAGGCAAGGCGGCCGTTGGAATCGAGGTTCCCAATAAGGAGCACAGTGCCGTGATGCTCCGCGATCTGATCCAGTCACCGGAGTTCCAGAATGCCAAATCCAAGCTTGCTTTTGCAGCTGGCAAGGACATTGAGGGCAAGACTGTGGTTGCGGATATCGCGAAAATGCCTCACCTTCTGATCGCTGGTTCCACTGGTTCCGGTAAATCCGTATGTATCAATACGCTGATCATCAGTATTTTATATAAAGCCAAACCGGATGAGGTGAAGCTGATCATGATCGACCCCAAGGTGGTGGAGCTTAGTGTCTACAATGGAATTCCCCATCTGTTTATTCCGGTTGTCACAGACCCGAAGAAGGCAGCTGGTGCTCTGAACTGGGCGGTAAATGAGATGAGCAACCGTTACAATACCTTTGCAGAGTATGGCGTGCGTAATCTAGAGGAGTTCAACCGCAAGCTGGACAAGATGACCTTCCCGGAGGGCGAACAGCGCCCGGAGAAAATGTGTCAGATCGTCATTATCGTAGACGAGCTTGCCGACCTGATGATGGTGGCACCTGGAGATGTGGAGGATGCCATCTGCCGTCTGGCACAACTGGCCCGTGCAGCAGGCATTCATCTGGTTATCGCAACCCAGAGACCCTCTGTCAATGTCATCACAGGTCTGATCAAGGCGAACATGCCGTCCCGTATTGCATTTGCGGTTACTTCCGGCGTGGACTCCAGAACTATTCTGGATATGAACGGTGCGGAGAAGCTGCTTGGTAAAGGAGATATGCTGTTTTATCCGCAGGGCTATCAGAAGCCTGCCAGACTGCAGGGAGCTTTTGTCTCGGATGATGAAGTCAGTGATATTGTGAACTTCTTAGCAGACAAGAACCCAAGGACTGACTATGACAGCAAGATCGAGCAGCAGATGAACAATGCGGTTCTCACAGCAGGAGGAAGCTCCGGCGGAGAGGAACGTGACGTTTATTTCGAGCAGGCCGGCAAATTCATTATCGAGAAGGAGAAAGCGTCCATCGGAATGCTGCAGAGAATGTACAAGATCGGCTTCAACCGTGCCGCAAGGATCATGGACCAGCTCTGCGACGCCGGAGTCGTAGGCCCCGAAGAAGGCACCAAGCCCCGTAAAGTCCTGATGTCCATGGAAGAATTCCAGACCTATGTGGAAGAACATTTGTAATGGAAACGGGTAAAATCTAATAGTAAAGGAGAAGAGAAACATGGTAAAACATATGGTAATGTGGTCATTTAAAGAGGAGATTCCGGAGGAGAAGAAGCCGGAATTAAAAGCACAGATCAAAGAGCACTTAGAAGGTCTTGTAGGCGTAGTTCCAGGCCTGATCAGCGCAAAGGTAGTCACCGATCCCCTGACATCCAGCTCCCGTGACCTGTGCCTGATCACAGAGCTTGAGAGCGCCGAGGCACTTGCTGCCTACGCTGTAAACCCAAATCACGTAAAAGTTGCCGACACCTACGTAAGACCAAACACCTGCGACCGCGTGGCAATGGATTTTGAAATGTAATCTGCTATGGAAATTCGTATTCTCACAGTTGGAAAAATAAAAGAAAAATATTTAAATGACGGGATCGCCGAGTACGCCAAGCGCCTTAGCCGCTACTGCAAGCTGAACTTCATTCAGGTGCCGGACGAGAAAACCCCGGACAAGGCCTCCGATGCCCTGAACCGTCAGATCAAGGAGACAGAAGGCAACCGTCTTCTTTCCCACATCCGGGAGCAGGACTATGTGATCGCCCTTGCCATAGACGGCAAAATGCTGGATTCCGTAGAACTTTCCGACCTGATCGCCAGATTAGGGGTACAGGGAAAAAGCAGCATCGTCTTTGTGATCGGCGGCTCCCTGGGCCTTTCCGATGCAGTGTTAAAGCGCGCCGACTACAAGCTTAGCTTCTCCAGAATGACCTTCCCCCATCAGCTGATGCAGATGATCCTCCTGGAGCAGATCTACCGCGGCTACCGCATCATGAACCACGAACCCTACCACAAATAATTTAGAGTGTGTCTCCAAAATCTTTCCGCAAATTGTAACGTACATCTTGCAGAAGGCCTTTTGCAAACATGCTCTGGAAACAAGAAAGGGCTTTTTATAACTTGAATGAGTTATAAAAGCCCTTTCTTTTCTTGAGTTATTTTGGATTTTGGTACTTATGTTTGAATGCACAAACCAAATATGAGTCAGAAAATTTTCTGCCTTGTGGATTGTGAGCCTGGTTTCGAGGTTCAAATCTGTAATGGAAAACTCCCTTCCTGCTGGCTGTTTTAGGCGGTTTTTTATGCATTAAATTCCGCTTGTACGGATTGCCTCAACCGCCTCTTTGATTTTCTCAGGCGGAAGTACCAGTGCGAAGCGCACATATCCTTCCCCGTGAGGTCCGAAGCTTGCGCCTGGGGTGACGATGACGCCGGCTTTTTCCATCAGTTCCATGCAGAATGCCATGCTGTCTGTGCGGCCGCCTGGGATGCGGGCCCATACGAACATGGTTCCCTTGCCGTTTGGTTTTTCCCAGCCGATGGAGGCAAGCCCGTCACAAAGGGCATCGCGGCGTGCCTGGTACTGGATGCACTGTTCCTTCACGCTGTCAAGAGGTCCTTCCAGTGCGGCAATGGCAGCTTTCTGGATGGGCAGGAACATACCGAAATCAATCTGGCTGCGCAGCTTCTTAAGGGCAGCGATTACTTCCGGCTGTCCGATGAGAAAGCTGATTCTGGCACCGGTTACGTTGAAAGATTTGGAAAGGCTGAAAAATTCAACACCCACTTCCTTGGCTCCAGGAGTGGCAAGGAAGCTTCCGCCTTTTACGCCGTCGAAAATAATGTCGCTGTATGCGTTGTCATGGATGATCAGAATGTCATATTTTTTTGCAAATGCAATAATTTCTTCATAAAGTCCGGGAGTAGCAATGCTTCCTACCGGATTCGCCGGAAGGGAAACTACCATGTAGCGTGCTTTTTTTGCTACGTCCTCCGGGATATCTTTTACATAAGGCAGGAAATCATGCTCTGCAACCAGCGGATAGTAGTAAGGCACTGCGCCGCCCAGCTTGCTTCCCGCTGCAAAAACCGGATAGCAGGGATCCGGAAGAAGCACCACATCTCCCTCATCACACAGGGTCATGCCCAGATGTCCCATACCTTCCTGGCTTCCGTAAACAGACATTACCATATCCGGTGTAATGTCCACCTGGAAACGCTTCTTGTAATAAGCACAGACCGCGTCCAGAAGTTCTGGCAGGTCACGGAGGCTGTAACGCCAGTTCTGGTCGTCGGCTGCCGCTTCCATAAGTGCCTTTTTAATGTGGTCCGGTGTGTGAAAATCCGGGGTTCCCACGCTCATGTTGTATATTTTCTTTCCCTGTTTCTCAAGCTCAAGCCGCCTCTCATTCAGCGCAGCGAAAATTTCATCTCCAAATAAATCCAGTCGCTTGGAAAATTTCATCTTTTTGTATGCCTTCTTTCTGTCAAAATAACCTTCCCTTCCAATTACAGGAAAAGGTTCTTTTGCATTTTAGCACGGCAAAGTATAGGTGGCAAGAGAAATTTGCCAGGAAACTGTATTTTCTGGGAAAGACATATGTATTTGTGAAAAATATAGCACTTTAAGGTCTGTGGTGGAATAGATGATGCTTATCTGGTTATATTTGAGATATACCATACTTTTTTATACTTTTACACGGAAATGTGTTGACGAAGACGGTGGTTAATGGAATAATATGTGATAGAGCAATTTAGAGCGTGTTAAAAAGCTCTGGGGGAATTATTTTTTGCCCCTAACATCATTATGCTTGGAGGTGCTGAAATGTTTAAAGTAAATCCATACAGACCTGGTGCAGGATTGATGCCTGTTTATCTGGCTGGCCGTGACGAAGATATAAAAAATATTGAGAATTTATTTGATGGGCTGATGCTGAATATTCCCACACAATCCGTGATTTTCAGCGGACTTCGCGGTGTGGGGAAAACTGTTCTGATCAACAGGCTTCAGACCATTGCGGAAGAAAAAGGGATTTTCTGCAGACATATAGAGGTAGAAGAGCGGAATGACTTTATTTCTCAGATTGCAAGCTGTTCCCAGGCCTTTTTAAGGAAAATAAGTACAGTTGAGAAATTTAAACATTTGATCCAGAAACCGTTGGATGCTATTAAAGCTCTGGTGGTGTCTTTCGACCCTGGTGAAAATACCTTTTCCCTTTCTGTGCAGGAAAGAGAACTGTATACAACCGTTAATCTGACCCAGAGCCTGACGGACGTTTTTTGTACCATCGGGGAAGCCGCTGGCAAAGCGGAAACACCCATCTGTTTTTTCATAGATGAAATTCAGTATATGAAATCCAATGAGCTTGGCGCACTGATTGCGGCGCTTCACCGGGCCAATCAGCTGGGCTATCCGGTAATGATCGTGGGAGCAGGACTTCCGAAGATCTATTCCATGCTTTCCGAGGAGAAATCCTATTCGGAGAGATTATTTGTTTACAAAGAAATTGGCTCATTGGAAGAAACACAGGCGAGAGAGGCAATTGAGAAGCCGGCGGAGAAGATGCATGTTCGTTATACAGATGACGCAGTAACAAAGATTATCAGGCTTACCAAAGGGTATCCGTTTTTTATCCAGCAGCTATGCCAGATCGTTTACCAAAATACCAGCACAGATGTAATTGACGGAAAATGCGTGGAAAAAAATGTAGAGGAGTTTTTGAAAACGCTGGATAAAGTTTTTTTTAAAGTCAGGTATGAGCGGTGCTCTGAGGCTGATAAGAAATTTATTTTTGCAATGACAGCCTGTGGGGAACTTCCCTGTACGATTTCCAGTGTGGCAAAAATAATGAACAAGACGGTAAACTCTATTTCTACCTCAAGGGCCCAGTTGATCAGCAAAGGAATTATTTATTCCGTGCGGTATAAGGAACTGGATTTCACAGTTCCGGAATTTGATGCATACGTGCGAAGACTGGAAGAATACCAGGAATGGAAAAAGGAGAACAAAATCCGCTGATATTGAGGAATCAGCCATTGTCTAAAAAGATAGAAACGTGTATAATTGGTTTTATGAAAATTTCGTTCCCAGTGGCTTTTGTGCCCTACAAATTTCAGAAATTAATACATGCGAGGACTTAAATGAAAGATTACATGGCTCCCATGGAGGGAGTGACCAATTTTGTATACCGACGTGCCTACCACAGGTTTTATCATCCTATGGACAAATACTTCACCCCGTTTATTTCCGCCAAACCCAAGAAGAACTTAAGCTTCCAGGAAATCTGCGAGGTGTCGCCGGAACGGAACGAGGGGATGTACGTGGTTCCCCAGATCCTGACCTGCAATGCAGAGGACTTCATCCGCACAGCCCAGCTTTTGAAGGAGGACTACGGACACCAGGAAGTGAACTTAAACCTTGGCTGTCCCTCCGGCACTGTAACCGCCAAAGGCAAAGGTGCCGGATTTCTGGCAGAGCCCCAGAAATTAGATGCCTTTCTGGACGAGATCTTTAGCAAACTGGACATGAAGATTTCCATCAAGACCAGGATCGGCACCCATTACGAGGAGGATTGGGATTACCTTCTTGCCATCTACGAGAAATATCCCATCCACGAGCTGATCATCCACCCCAGGATCCAGACAGATATGTACCGGGGCGTCCCCCGTCTTGGTGCTTACGAAAAGGCAGTCAGCCGGCTGCAAATGCCCCTGTGCTACAATGGCAACCTGTTTTCCACAGCAGATTATAAGCGCATTACCCAGCGCTTCCCGGACACAGACTGTTTTATGTATGGCAGAGGCCTGATCACAAACCCAGGCCTGGTAAGTGAGATCCGGGATGGCGTGCAGCCGGGCAAAGCAGTGCTCCGCCAGTTCCACGACTGTCTGCTGGAAGAATACAAAGAGCTTTTATCTGGCGAGCGAAACGTGCTTTTCCGCATGAAAGAGCTCTGGAGCTACATGGCAGTCAGCTTCACAAACTACGAAAAATACGCAAAGAAAATCAAGAAATCCCAGCATCTGTCCGACTATCAGGCTGCTGTATCCAGTCTGTTTGCAGAGCAGGATCTGGTTGATTAAATACAAAGAGGAACAACATGTTAGACACAAATCGTTTTGAAGAATTTATATCCCAGTATCCCATTTACGAATACCGCGTGCTGGATGCTGCTGAAATCCAAGTGCGGGAGCGGGTGCGTACCATCTGCAAACAGGAGTGCGAGCGCTACGGCACCACCTGGGCCTGTCCCCCTGCGGTAGGCACCCTTGAGGAATGCGCCGCCCGGATCCACAGCTACAAGAGCGGCATCTTTTTTTCCAGCGTGGCAGAGGTTTCCGACCTTATGAACATGGAAGAAATGCTGTCCACCCGGGACGCACACGAACAGCTGACTTGCGAAGTTGCAGAGTTTCTGAAAGGCGAAGGTTTCGAGACCTTTACCCTTTCCACAGAATCCTGCGACCTGTGCGAACACTGCGCTTACTTAGACGGCAAGCCCTGCCGTTTCCCGGAAAAAATGCACCCCTGCCTGGAAAGCTACGGCGTAGTCGCCAACGAGCTGGTAGAGAAACATTCCATGGAATACAATCTTGGCGGAAACACCATACTCTGGTTTTCCCTGGTACTTTTCCGGTAAAAAAGATTATGATTGTCAAAAACAATAGTAGCGTCTGAAAAAAATTTAGGTCAAACGCCAGGTGTTTGTTTCTGTGTGGATACCTGACGGGGCTGCTTCGGCATAAAAAAAATCCTCCCGCATAAGCTAGTTATAAAGGCCGGGAGGATTTTTTTATGTCTGGAAAAAGAGTGCGCAAAAATCCTGAGAAAGAGAGGGATTCATCCCGAAATCCCTACACTTTCCGGGAAAACA
>NZ_JAOQJM010000004.1:15673-118906 GCF_025566865.1 Blautia acetigignens | reverse complement strand
GGAGCGTGGATGAGAAAGAATGTAACGTCCAAAATAAGAAAGGAGCCTGGAAGCATGGAAAGTCCCGAAAAATTCGTCCGCGGCTCTGTGAAAATTTCCGTATCCGGGGAGCAGATAGAGCGTTTCCTAAACCTGTGCCGCGCCAGAGGCCTCCTTCTGGAAAATGTCTGTCTCCCAGAAGAGAAGAAACTCACCGCCCGCATTTCCATAGCAGATTTCAAAAAGCTGGCCCCCATACATAGCAAAACCCATGTCCGCATCCAAATTCTGGAAAAAAGAGGCCTGCCCTTTTTCCTGTACAGAAGCTGGCGCAGGAAATGCTTTCTTACAGGCATCCTGCTGTGCGCCCTTCTGCTTTTCTGGCTTTCCGGCCGCATTTGGAACATTCACATTGACGGAAACGTGAAAAATTCTACGCCCCAGCTTCTGGAATTTCTGGATCAGCAGGGCGTGATCCACGGAATCAGCAAAAAAAATGTAAACTGCTCGGAAATCGCAGCCCTCCTTCGGAAAAATTACCCGGATATTACCTTTGTTTCTGCCAGGGTGCAGGGAACCCGGCTGCTTCTTACCATTCAGGAGGAGGTATTGGAAGAAACCCTTCAGGAAGAGGCGGTGCCCTGTGATCTGATCGCAGACCTGGATGGCGAGATCGTAAGCATGACCACAAGAAGCGGCGTTCCCCAGATGAAAACAGGTGACACCTGTCAGAAAGGCGACCTTCTCATATCCGGAATTGTGGAAATTTTAAATGACAGCCAGGAGGTGGTGCGCACCGAGTACGTTTCCGCAGACGCAGACATCTATGTCCGCCATCAGATCCCATACTACCAGGAATTTTCCCTTTCCTATCAGAAAAAAATCGCAGACGGCAAGCCGAAAAACAGCTGGTATTTTCACATAGGAAACTGGATTCTGGGCGCGGGCAGCGCGTCCCGGGAGCAGCATATCACTTCCGTGGAAGAAATCCCCTGGCAGGTCACTGAAAATTTTGCCCTCCCTATTTCCCTGGGAAAAATCACCCGCACGCCCTACCAGATCGAAAAGGCTGTATACACCAAAGAACAGGCCGAAGAAAAAGCCGCCCGGCAGCTAAAACTCTACGAAAAAAATCTGCTGGATCAGTACATCACCATTGTGGACACCAGTCTTTCCATCACCGTAGACAAAACCCGCTGCATCACCAAAGGAACCTTGACCGTGGATGAAAAATGCGGGGAGAGGAGAAGTGTGCAAAAGGGAGAGGAAACTTCGTAAAATTTCAGTGCTTTTTGGAAATATTCTGAAAATAATTTGGTAAAATAATGTAGACGGAAATTATGATATTTGTTATAATATGGGATAAATAAGTAGCGATATAGAAAAAACGCCTTTGCAGGATGAAACGCGGAGACTGAGGTGAAGCATGGCAGGAGCACTAAAGATCAATCCGGGAACGAAGCTTCGAATGGCATTTGATGTTCCCATCGGTCAGGAACCGAAATTCAATATGATATGTACTTTTAATAAATCATTAGACGAATCTGCTTTTCTGGTATCCATCCCTATGGTTGGGGGAAAAGCACTGGAGCCTGACGAGAATCAGAAGCTGTTGTTTGAGTACGGCGACGGAGAGGAAGCGGGCATTATTGCCGGATATGTAGACGATACCGTGAAGGTTGGAATCCGCCGTTTCTGGAAGGTACGTCGTGTAACAGAACACAGACAGTTTATCAAGCGTGTGGATGTACGTATGAAGGTGGCTCTGCCGGTGAAATACATGCAGGATACCTGGGCACTGAATTCAGACGGAGAGATCGATCAGGAGCTGGGCGAGACTATGGATATTTCCAACGGCGGTCTTGCAATTTATATGAACCGCTGGTTTGATGTAGGGGAGACCTGCATTTTCACCCTTCCCAGAATCGGAACTGCCGCCGCAGGAGTTCCGGAGCACGAGGTGGCTGGCGTGATCTGCTGGATGAGAGAGGTACCCAAGGGCGGAAGCTTCCGCTATGTAGCCGGTATCCAGCTGCGTTTTGCAGACCCTGAGGAGAAGGCCGCTATGCAGAACTATGTAGCCTATGTGAAGAAGAGATACAGACTGTAAGAGTATGAAGAGAAGGAAGAACAGGCAGGAGGAAATCCCTGCCGATATTTCAGAAAACCAGGTCTTGCAAAGGCAGAAGCTGACCGCATGATCGCAGCAGCCAGAAATAAGGCACGTACCGATGTTTCCGATGCCCAGAAGAAGGCAGATCAGGCGGTGAAGGAAGCGCAGTTAGAAGCGAAGAAGAAAGTGGAAGCTGCACAGAAGAAAGCCCAGAAGGATGTGGACCGTGTGAAGAAGCAGTCCGCAGAATCCCTGGAGCAGGTGAAGCAGCAGCTTGAAGAGGCGAAGAAGGAGAGGGAAAAAGCAATTGCCAAAGCCCAGGCCAATACTTTGTCCCACTATATCGTGAACGCTCTGCAGGATCGCCGCGACCGTAAGAACAAAGAGGATGACAATTAATCCATGTTGAAAAAAATAATATACGGCATTGTTAATTTTATATCAGTAGTGATCATAGCAGCAGCCATTGTGGTGCTGATCATGGTCTTGCTGACCAAGCCTGGAAAACCGCCCAGTATAGGCGGTTTTACTCTGCTTCGGATCACTACCGGAAGCATGGTGCCTACCTATGATGTGGATACCATGATCCTGGTGCAGGAGACCGATCCTTCCCAGATCAGGGAGGGAGATGTGATTTCTTTTTATTCTTCTGATCCTATGCTGGACGGGGCGGTGAATACTCACCGTGTGGTAAGGATCGAGAAAGATGGCGGTCAGTATGTTTATACCACCAAGGGAGATGGGAATAATGTGGAAGACCCCTATGATGTGAAATCAGAATACCTTGTGGGAAAAGTGATCTGGTCATCTGTGATCCTGGGAAAAATTTCCAGACTGGTTTCCAATCCGCTGATTTTTATCCCGGTGATCCTGGTACCGTTGGCTGTGATTTTGCTGAGCAATTTTTTCCAGACAATTTCCCTTGCCCGCAAGATTGCGAAGGAAGAGGAAGAGGCAGCCATCCGGGAAGCGGTAGAGCAGTTTCGTAAGAAGAAAGAATTGGAGAAGCAGGATAGTATAAAAGAATCTGACGCGGAAAGTCAGAAGCCAGAAGAGACAGAATAAAGTGTGGCGAAAAAGCATTTCTGCAAATGGTGACCCATATTTGGCAGAATATTTTTTGAAGCACACTCAGAAATAAGGAGGAGCAGCATTTGAAATCCGCGAATATAGAGATTGACTCATTAGACATTTTACAGGAGCTTTTCGGTATCAATGACAAGCTGATCAAGGTGATCGAGAAGCGTCTTGGGGTATCTATTACCCAGAGAAATTCCAGTATTACCGTAAGCGGCACCAATGACGGACGGATCCGCAGTGCCGTGAATATTATTGAAGCCATGCAGGAAGCCTTAAGCAAACAGCAGCAGCTTTCTGTGGATATGATCCATCGTTTTCTGGATGAGACGGACGAGGGGGATGATCAGGACGAGGATATTGCAGACAGTACCCGTAAGGTACTGGGGGATGCGGTAACTCTGAATTACAAGAACAGTCCCATTCGCACCAAGACCATCGGCCAGAAGAACTACATTAACGCATTGAAAAACAATACGGTTACCATCTGCATCGGACCGGCTGGTACAGGTAAAACCTATCTGGCAGTTGCCTATGCGGCGGAGATGTTCCGAAATGATGAGATTGAGAGAATCATTCTCAGCCGTCCTGCTATTGAAGCGGGAGAGAAGCTTGGCTTTCTTCCGGGAGACCTGCAGGAGAAGGTAGACCCTTATCTGAAGCCGCTGTATGATGCTTTGAATGATGTGTTTGGCCCGGATCAGGCGGCCAAGCTGCGGGAGAGGGGAATCATTGAGGTGGCACCTCTTGCCTACATGCGAGGACGTACTTTGAATAACAGTATGATCATCATCGACGAGAGCCAGAATGCTACGCTTCCTATTTTGAAAATGGCGCTGACCCGTATCGGTGTGGGCTCCAAAATGATTCTTACCGGAGATGTGACCCAGATCGACCTTTCCAAGGAGACCGACTCCGGTCTGCAGAAATGTGCGTCTATTTTGAAAAATGTGGATGACATTGCCACGATTTCTCTGACCAACCGTGACGTTGTCCGCTGTAAGATTGTGAAGGATATTGTTAAGGCATTTGAGAAGGAAGAGGCGAAGGCTGCGGAGAAGACGCAGAAGCGGGCAGTTCGAAGGAGTGGAAGATCTTAAGTGTGCCCCCAGTTTGCTGCCAGGCTGACGGCGAAGGTTTTTGGCTGATGATGGAACTCTCAAAAGGGAAAGTTGTCATTACAGATACGAATTGGAATATTATAAAATAAGTACAACTATTCAGTTCGCTTAGTTTGGAGTATCCCTTTGGATCACTGAAAGGTTGTACATTACACCAGGAGGGAAAGCTTTGGTTACAATAGAATATGAATGTGAGACAGATTTTGACCTGGGCCTGGACTGCCCCGCTCTTGCGAAAATCGTTGCCGAGAAGGTGCTGGACATGGAGAAATGTCCATGGGATGCACAGGTGAATCTGGTTCTTACGGACAATGAAGAGATCAAGCGTGTAAATACAGAGTTCAGGGGAATAGAGAGAGCCACAGATGTGCTTTCTTTCCCAATGCTGCCTTTTGAGACTCCGGCAGATTATTCTGTGGCAGAGGACGATGAGTCCTGTTTTGACCTGGACAGCGGAGAGCTTCTTCTGGGGGATATTATGATTTCCGCAGAGCGGGCAGCTGCACAGGCAGAAGAGTACGGACACAGTGTGAAGCGTGAGTTCTGCTTCCTGGTTGCCCACAGTATGCTGCATCTTCTGGGATATGACCATATGACTCCCGAGGAAGCTGCGGATATGGAGGCAAGACAGGCGAAGGCACTGGATGAGCTTGGAATTACCCGCTGATAGTTAGTACAGCGAATATTAGGATGAAGATTTGTTGACAGCGTAAGGAGGAAAAGACATGAAGAAGAAAATGCTGAAATTTCTTGCAGGCGTGCTGATTTCCTGCACATTGGCTGGTTCAGCCGTAAGCGTACAGGCAGAAGACAATCTGGAAATGCAGGTGACAAGCTATCTGACCGGAGAGGATGTGCCTGAGAGCGTTGGAAGAAGACGCCCCATTGCAGTCATGCTGGGCAATGATACCAACGGTGCACCCCAGAGCGGTACCGGAAATGCCGGGGTTATTTATGAAGCACCTGTGGAGGGCGGCATTACCAGGCTTATGGCGGTCATCGAGGATTACGATAATCTGCAGAGAATCGGCTCTGTGCGAAGCTGCCGTGATTATTATATTTTCTACGCCAATGAATTTGATGCCATTTACGCACATTATGGACAGGCTGTGTATGCACTTCAGTATCTGGATCAGCATGTGATCGATAATCTGAACGGACTGACTCTTGGAAATGCCTATTACCGGACTACAGACCGTGTGGCACCTCACAATGCCTACACAGATGCAGCCCACCTTCAGGCAGGAATCCAGAGCCTTGGCTACAGCCAGCAGTATCCGGAGGGCTACACCGGACATTATCAGTTTGCGCCGGAGGGAACAGAGATTACTTTGGATGAAGGAGCACCGGCGACTCTTGTGAAGCTGGATAACTTCTGGGACAATCATCCCTGGTTTGAATACAATGCCGAGACCAAGGAATACAGCCGCTTCCAGTTTAATGCACCTCATGTGGACCAGCTGACAGGACAGCAGCTGACCTGTGACAACATTATTCTTCAGTATTCCGGCTATCAGGCTTATGATGCTAATGGCTATCTGAACATTGATACCCAGTCCGGCGGCAGCGGCAAATACATTACCAGAGGCAAGGCAATCGATATTACCTGGAGTAAGGATTCCCAGTGGGGTACTACCCATTACTATGATTCCAACGGCCAGGAGATCCAGCTGAACCGCGGCAAGACCTGGGTAGAGATCGTGCTCAATGATTCTGTAGGATCTGTGACTTTGCAGTGACAGAATTCATGGCTGCCAACCAGGATTTTTAAAGTAATAGTAAATAAGAGAATGGGGGATTTCAGGGACAAGTGCGTGTTTATGCCGCGCCCTGAGATCCCTGTTTTGTTTATATGAGGTTAGAGCCTTTTTCAAACAGGCCCTAGAGCCTGCCCCCAGAAGCATTTATATTAATTTTTTTTAGAAAATGTGAATTTTTTTTGAAATTATTCATCCATTATCCAAAATTATAGACGAATGAAGAAAAATGATGTAAGATAAGTAGCAAAAAGGTAACTGTGAAGGTGCTGAACAGTTGCCAAAAGGGTTATTATTTTTTTATTACATTAACGATTAACGGAGTTGACTAGAACAATGAATTACCGGGAAAGACTGAAAGAGAAAAAACGTGTGGTAATCAAGATCGGCAGTTCCTCCCTTACCCATCCGCAGACAGGCAGACTGAACCTGCGCAAGCTTGAGGTACTGGTAAGAGAGCTGGGAGATCTTCGCAACCAGGGCAAGGATGTGGTATTGGTATCCTCAGGAGCCATTGCAGTGGGCGCGGCAGCCCTTGGCTTTAAGGAGAAGCCTCAGGAGTCCCGCCAGAAGCAGGCGTGTGCAGCTGTGGGACAGGCCAGGCTGATGATGATCTACCAGAAGCTGTTCGGAGAGTACAATCAGATGGCAGGCCAGATCCTGATGACCAAGAACACCATGGTAAACAATGCCAACCGTAAGAATGCGGAGAATACCTTCAATGAGCTTTTGTCTATGGGGGTAATCCCCATTGTAAATGAGAATGACTCTATTTCCACCTACGAGCTGCAGTCCCTGGAGAAATTCGGAGACAACGATACCCTTTCCGCAGTGGTAGCAGCCCTGATCGGTGCAGATCTTCTGATTCTGATGTCCGATATAGACGGGCTTTTCACAGATGATCCCAATACCAATCCGGAGGCGGAGTTTATTGATACAGTTGAGCAGCTGGATGACAAGCTTTTGAACATGGGAAAAGGCTCCACCGGAAGCAAAGTTGGTACCGGCGGCATGGCCACCAAGCTGACCGCAGCCAGAATTGCCACAGCGGCAGGCACGGATATGGTGATCGCCAACGGCGGCGACTTCCATAACATCCACCGTATTGTGGAGGGGGATAAATGCGGCACCCTTTTCGTAGGAAAGAAGCAGGAAGAGTTTTACCTGATAGATTATATAGAGAAATTGTTATAAGTGTATTACAGATTATAAATAGAAGAGGAGTATAATATGGACAGTAAAATGATTGATCGGATCAACACCCTTCATCACAAGGCACAGAGTGTTGGTCTTACAGAGGAAGAGAAAATTGAGCAGGCGAAGCTTCGCAAGGAGTATATTGCCACTATCAAGATGAACCTGCGCAACCAGCTTGACAATATTGACATCAAGGAAGCCGATGGTACCATTGTGAACCTTGGAGAAAAATATGGAAGAAAAAAGACTCATTAGAAAACAGATTTTTGCAGCCAGGAAGCAGTGCGCCGATGAGCAGGTGGAAGAATGGAGCCGCCAGCTGACCGAGCGCGTGATCCGGCTTCCGGAATTTTTGCAGGCAGACCGCGTTATGGCTTATGCAGATTACAATCATGAGGTCATGACAAGGTTTATTATTGAGGAAGCCTGGAAATCCGGCAAGGAAGTGGCAGTTCCCAAGGTGGTGGGAAAGGACATGGTCTTTTACCGCCTGACAGATTTCTCCCAGCTCGCTCCTGGATATTTCGGAATTCCGGAGCCTGCAGAAGGAGAGACTGTGGACTGGACGGATGCCCTTATGATCATGCCGGGAGTGGCCTTTGACCGTGAGAACCACAGAGTGGGATACGGCGGAGGCTTTTACGACCGTTTTCTGGAGAAGCATCCGGATACTCAGCGGGTTGCAGTTGCCTTTGATTTCCAGATCCTGGATCAGGTTCCCACAGAGCCGACCGATATCTGCCCGCAGATCATTGTGACGCAAAGCAATATTTACAGGAATGCCTTACCGAAGGGAGGACTTATAAATGAATGAAATGCTGCAGACTCTGGGCGAAAATGCCCGGGAAGCGGAAGTGATTCTTCGCAATCTTGGCACTGCGAAGAAGAATCAAGTCTTAGAAGCAGTGGCAGACAGCCTTGTGGCACACGCTGATAAGCTGCTTGCGGCCAATGCCATAGATGTAGAGAACGGCAGACGCAACCATATGCCGGAAGGCCTTGTGGACCGTCTGATGCTGACGGAAGCGAGAATAGAGGGAATGGCAGAGGGTCTGCGCCAGGTAGCGGCTCTTGACGACCCTATTGGGGAAGTAACCGGCATGAAGAAACGTCCTAACGGACTGATGATCGGTCAGAAAAGAGTTCCCCTCGGTGTAATCGGAATCATTTATGAAGCCAGACCAAATGTGACCGCAGATGCTTTTGCCCTTTGCTTTAAGACCGGCAATGTTGTGATCTTAAAAGGCGGAAGCGATGCCATCCATTCCAATACTGCCATTGTGGACTGTATCCGCAGTGCCCTGAAAGCCCAGGATCTTACAGAGAATGCCATCCAGCTGATCCAGGACACTTCCAGAGAGACCACCGCAGAGTTTATGAAAATGAACGAGTACGTGGATGTACTGATTCCAAGAGGCGGCCGGGGACTGATCAAGGCGGTTGTAAACGGCAGTACCATCCCGGTAATCGAGACCGGTACAGGCAACTGTCACATTTATGTGGATGAGAGTGCGGACCTTGCCATGGCGGCAGACATTGTGATGAATGCCAAGACCCAGAGAGTGGGCGTGTGCAATGCCTGCGAATCCCTTCTGGTTCATGAGAAAGTGAAGGATGCGTTCCTTCCGGTTCTGGCAGAGCGGCTTCGCACCAAGCATGTAGAAATGCGTGCGGATGAAGCAGCCAAAGCACTGATTCCGGATGCGGTTTCTGCTACGGAAGAGGACTGGGGAACCGAGTACCTGGATTACATTCTTTCTATTAAAGTGGTTAGTTCTGTGGAGGAAGCTATCCGTCATATTAACCGCTACAATACCGGACATTCAGAGGCAATCATCACCCGGGACTACAACAACGCGCAGAAATTCCTGGATGAGGTGGATGCGGCAGCAGTGTATGTAAATGCTTCCACCCGTTTTACTGACGGCTTTGAGTTCGGATTCGGAGCAGAGATCGGAATCAGCACCCAGAAGCTTCACGCCCGCGGCCCAATGGGACTTCTGGCCCTTACTTCCACGAAATATATTATTTATGGAAACGGACAGATTCGCCCATAAGTTTGATTTTTGAAATGAAATATGTTATACTGGACTTTGATGTTAATACTTAATACGGGGGACTCGTTTATAAGGAGGACTTTTTAAAATGAAAAAACAGCAGATTTTAGCGTTGATCATGGCTGGAACTCTTGCTGCCGGAATGGCTCCGGCAACTATGGCGTTCGCAGAGTCAGATGCCCAGACCGTGACAACAGACGATACAGCAGCTGCCGTGGAGTCAGAGGAGGCTGCAGAGCCTGTTCAGGATACCGCTGCTCCGGCAGAAGAAGGGGATGCCGCAGCGGAGACACCGGCAGAAGCGCCAGCAGAGGATAACACTGCAGATAATGCCGCCACGCAGGAACCATCCCAGGATCAGACGGATACTCCTGCAGCAGATCAGAGCACCGACAGCAGCCAGGCAGACGGATTCGGAAGCGGAGATGCAGAGACTCAGGAAGCCGGAGAAGCTGGCATTGCCACACAGGCAGAGGAGGCTGGAACAGAGGAAGAGACTTCCACCTGCAAGATTTATTTCCAGGATGCCGAGGGCAATCAGACCGAGTGCAAGACTCTGGCAGATGCAATTTTGATGGCACCGGCCAACGCAGATAAGAATGCGGCTCCATCCCAGATTCTTGTGACAGGTACCATTGAGATTTCCGATACCATCGTGATCTCTGACAGCCGGAATGTGTCCATCGCAGCAGCAGAGGACGGTACTGTGATCAAGCGTGCAGATGGATTCCTGGATGATATGTTTATGGTTCAGGGGGAGAACACCGCATTTCAGTTTGGCACAGGCAAGAATGGGGATACAGTTTTATCTTTGACCGTAGATGCCTCTTCCGCAGATGATGCAACAGGTTCTATTGTTTCTCTTGAGAAGGGATATTTCGGAATGTCTGACGGTGTTGCTTTAACAGGCAACCGTACCAGCGCGCCTGGCTCTGCAATTTACAACCAGGGCGGAAGTATTGGTCTTGGCGGCGGTACCATCACGGACAACCAGTCGATGGATAAGGGCGGAGCAATTTACAGTGAAGGTGAAATCCGTGTATCTGGCAATGTGATCGTCAGCGAAAACTACGATGATGGAGTGAATTACGAGAACAGTATCGTTTTGAGCGGTGAGAACGCATATATTGCAGCTACGGGAGTCCTTTCAGATACTGCAAACCTGCAGGTGAGAAGAAGCGATGCAGATGTAGTGAAAGCATTTGTCACAATCGGCAAGGATGCAGATGGAAATGCTTACACCACTATGGAGAATGTACTGGAGCATGTACATTACCTGGACACTGATAAATATACAGTTAATACAACTACTGGACAGCTGGAAGAAGTGAAAACACCAACTGTTGAACGTATGAAACTGAAAGCAGAGTCCCTGGCCTGGAATACAGCGTATGATCATACTGTAGACCTGAGCTTCACTACCAATGATGCTGGTGTGGGCGGTAAATATTACGCAACCTGGGTGAAGAAATCAGAGGATACTCCAAGCTTTGAAGATGTGAAGAACAACAATGTGGCAGAAGGAGATATCGCAACGAAAGTTGAGGTACAGCTTACAGGTGTTGCATATGATACAGATATTAAGGTTGTAGTTTATGGCGTAGATTCCAAGGGCGTGGAGGCTGAGAAACCTCTTGTACTGACTCTGGATGCCAAGGCAACACCAACAGAGGAACCGACTGAACCGACTCCGACCACACGTCCGGCCCTTACTCCTCCTGTAACAGACAGCAAGGTAACCGGTCTTGAGGAGCCGCTGGCATTCTATCCGAAGACTATGTACAACTTCAAGGTTGTTGGTGCAGGAACCGAGAATACCGATCCGGTTAATGGAGATACCAAATGGGTACCTTATGGATGGAGTGTGAATAAGGATAATATCCGCAGCGGATATGAGAAGAGTTTCTCTATTGGAAACAAATACGGTATCAAGGATGCCAAGACCTTTACCATGTATATCTTCTTCCAGAAGTACATATACAACGGCACTGACTGGGTAGCTGTTTCTGGCGTACAGGAGGCTCTGGAGCAGAAATTCTACTCCAAGGCAATTGAGTTCACCGTAACACCATCCGGCACGATTACTCCAACCGGTACAGATGGAAGCGGCAGTGGAGACGGCTATAATGGCGGCTCCGGAGACGGCAGTGATTCCACAGATCCTGAGAACTATAGCGGAGATGACAGTTCTACAGGCTCTTCTTCTGCAAGCAATGCAAGAACAGCCGACAATTCTCCGATTGCAACCATGATGATGCTTGCAAGTCTTTCTCTTGTAGCAGGCGGATATGTTCTGGTAAGAAAGAGAAAAAGAGAGAACTAAGTATGATAAGGCAGGTCATTTTGACCTGCCTTTTTGCATATAATACTATTGCGGCGGGGGACAGGCTGGTACGGAAAATGCAATACTGCCTGAGATTTTCCTCCGCTGCAGGAGGTAGAATATGCGGGCAGAATTTATGCCAAAAGAACAAAATCATACATATGAAAAGCTCTACTACACATTATGGGAGCTTGCTGGCCGTTACAGCGGCTTTTGCCAGTTTCGCGCAGTGGGAAACAGCCATGATGACAGGCTGATTCCTATGTTAGAGGTGGGAAATGGAGCGCAGATGATTTTTTGCGTGGCTGGAATTGACGGAACCCAGAACCTGCTTCCCCGGCTTTTGATTCAGATGGCAGAAGAGTACTGCCGGGCTTATGAATGCGGCTGGCAGCTGGAAGAATTTTACGAGGTGAAAAAATTGCTGGACAAGATCCGGATCTGTTTTCTTCCCCTTCTGAATCCGGATGGATATGAGATCAGCCAGAGCGGTTTTTCCATGATCCGAAATCCCATTTACCGGCAGATGCTTCGGATGCAGAGCATTCCGGCGAAAGATTTCGGGTACAATGCCCGGGGCGTGGACATTTGTCATAATTTCCCCACTGTCCACTACATTCGTTCCAGGATGGGAGAGGAGCCTGCCAGCGAGAATGAGACGAAGGCACTGATCCGGATCATGCAGGAATACGGAGGCAGAGGGCTTCTCACTTTCGGACAGGCCGGCAGGGAAATCGTGTATTATCACAGCGAACAGGGGATGGGAGGTCTGCCAAGGTCGTACCGTCTTGCCAGACATATGCAGAAATCCTCGTCCTATCATCTGGAACGGGAACCAGGCTCACAGTCTTCCGGGAAGAAATTCAAAGGGATGGGAACCCCGGAACAATATTATATTCAGACAATAAAACAGCCAGCCTTTCGCATCAAGGTTCCCGCACCCGGGAACGATGGAAAAGCTGGCGAAGAAAGCCAAACGAAAATTTATGAAGAGATTCATTTGCTGCCGTTGGAGTACATTTTCTCGCTGGAAAATTAATCAGGCTGTTTCATACTTTTTCCGAATATCCTTCATAACAAAGATATAGGAAACACCTGTAAAGACAGCTGCGGCAACCCATGCTGCCGGGTCGCAGAAGCATGCCAGGGGGTAGCTTGTAAGTGCCATGGAGATCAGTGCGACTACCATCCTGGCAATCAGCTCCGCTACGCCGCCCATCATAGGAAGGAAACCATAGCCACAGCCCTGCATGGTATTGCGGAATACGAAAATGGTGCTAAGCGGAATATAGAAAATAACACTTAAGTAAATATATGTTTTGGCCCATGGAAGCACGGTGTTCATATCCACATCACCTGTAAAGAAAAGTCCAAGGGCAGGCTTTAGAAGAACACATACGAGAACAGCTGCTCCAATGGAATATACAACACAGGAAGAAAGAGCAGCCTTCACACCCTGGCGGATACGTCCGATATCCCCCTTACCGAAATTCTGGCCGCTGTAGGCAGCCATAGTCTGTCCCATTGCCATCATTCCCTGGGTTACCAGATTCTGTACCTTGCTGGCAGCGGTAAAGGAAGCAACTGCTGTGGAACCGAACAGATTGATTGCAGACTGCATGATCATGGTACCGGAGGCAGTAATGGCAAACTGCAGTGCCATAGGAATTCCCATAGACAGCTGATGGCGGCTCTCCTTACCATGCAGCCTCCAGTGCTGTCTTGCCGGGGCGAGTGTAGGCATTTTGGTGTAAATGTAGACCAGACACAGAACTGCAGATACACCCTGGGAAAGGATGGTAGCGCAGGCGGCACCTGCAACACCCATTTTAAAGTTAATGATAAATACAAGGTCAAGAATTACATTAAGCACTGCGGAAAATACCAGGAAAATAAGCGGAATCTTGCTGTTTCCCACCGCACGCAGGTAGGAGGAAAACAGATTGTAAAAAATGGTTGCAATGATTCCGGCACTGATGATCATAATGTAGGTGTAAGCATCCTGGAAAATATTCTCCGGCGTATTCATCAGCTTCAGCAAAGAGTGCATGCCAAGCATACTAAAGGTACTGATAACCGCTGTAAAAATAAGGGAAAGCAAAATACCATTTGCCACACTGATCTTCACACCATCTTCGTCACGGGCACCAAACCTTTGGGCAGTTAATACCGAAAAGCCGGCTGTAATTCCCTGAGAAAAGCCGCCTATAAGGAACATGATGGTTCCCGTGGAGCCAACTGCCGCAAGGGCATCTGAACCGACAAAGCGTCCCACTATGATAGTGTCCGCCATATTATAAAGCTGCTGAAAAATGTTTCCTATAATAAGAGGAAGTACAAATTTCAGAATCACAGGCAGCGGTCTGCCTTTGGTCATATCTTTTTCCATTATCAATCCCCTCTTTTTCAAAAAAATAATACAAAAAAATTACATATTAATTGCTTTTTTTAGAAGCGAAAGTATTTTATCACACTCACGTAAAGATGTCACCCTATTATTTTATAAAAAAGAAGAAAAAATAATGGGAAGGGCAGCCGGACCAGCCATGGACCGACAGATTTTTGGGTGGCTTTTGCTTGCTATTTCCAGGAGCAGATGTTACAATTAAAAATAATAATGAAAATTCAGATATCCGGCGTACAATCGGTATCATAATATTCGAAAGAGAGGCACTTTATAAATGGCAAATGATCATGGAGAACAGATTAGAATCGTACAGGAGACTGTGGCAGGTAAGGAGATTACCTTTGCCCATGTAATGGGAGGCCCGGCACCGATTATTTATCAGAAGTTAGGACTGAATCCTCAGCTGGATTACCGTTCCTCTGCAATCGGCATCATGAATATGACACCGCCGGAGTCCGCAGTTATCGCATCTGACATTGCGGTAAAGAGCGGCAACGTATATCTTGGCTTTGCAGACCGTTTCACAGGAACCCTGATCATCACAGGAGAGATTTCCGATGTAATGTCCGCTATGACAGAGATCGTGGATTATTTCCGTGATTCCTTAGGATATGTAGTCTGCAATATTACGAAGCGATAGGAAGTATGGGCATGGAGCGAATAACGAAGGAAGAACTGCTGGAAATGCTGTTCCATGATGATTATGAGCACCTGAAGGGGAAGAAGCTGCGCATGACCCGCGTGCGTGTTCCCGGCAAGGAGGTTTGCCTGGCCCACGTGATCAGCCCTTCCCAGTCCTGCATTTATGAGAATTTGGGACTTCATATCGGGGTTCATGAGGGGGAGGACCATACAGGGGAAGCCATCGGGTTGATCCGTTTTACCCCCTGGGAGGCAGTTGTGGTGGCAGCGGACGTTGCCATGAAGAGTGCGGATGTGCAGATCGGGTTTATGGACCGTTTCTGCGGCTCCCTGATCCTGACAGGCGGACTGTCACAGGTGCAGACTGCGGTAGAAGAGGTTGTGCGCTTTTTTGACCAGGAGCTTGGCTTTAAGGTGTGCACAGTTCATAAAAGTTAAGTAAAGAGTATAGCTAAAGATAAGGGACGAGATAGATGAAGAAGATTTTTCTGATGGGCAGAAGCGAAGCCGGCAAGACCTCACTGACACAGGCGCTGAAAGGCGAGGAGCTTCATTATATAAAAACGCAATACACCAATTCCAATGATGATACCATTGACTCTCCGGGGGAATATGCGGAGTCCAAGCGGTTCAGCGTGGGACTTGCCTGCTTTTCCTTTGAGGCAGACGTGGTGGCAATCGTGCAGGCAGCAGACGAGCCGTTCAATCTGTTTGGGGCAAGCTGCCGTTCCTTTATCCTGCGTCCCCTTATCGGCATCATCACCAAGATTGATTCCCCCTACGCCAATATCCCCATGGTAAAGCAGTGGCTGATCAATGCAGGCTGCGAGCGGATTTTCATGGTCAACAATGTGACAAGAGAGGGAATTGACGAGCTTATGGAATATCTGCAGGAGGATCCTCCAAGCCTTACCCTGGAGCAGGCCAAGTTTAAACAAAGCCTTGGCTTAAATGAGTGGGATCCTCTTCCTGAGGGAGTCACTTATCCGGAGGGAATCAGATGATGGCACAGACAGAAGCAAAGAGAAGCCCCCTTACCACCTTATGCTATCTGGAAAAGGACGGGCAGTATCTGATGCTGCACCGCATTTCCAAGAAGAATGATGTGAACAAGGGGAAATGGATTGGCGTGGGAGGCCATTTTGAAGAGGGAGAAAGCCCGGAGGAGTGTATGCTCCGGGAGGTTTTTGAGGAGACGGGCTATACCCTTACCTCCTGGAAATTCCGCGGGATCGTCACTTTTTCACAGGAGGGCTACGGCACGGAATACATGTGCCTTTATACTGCAGATGGTTTTACAGGAACCATGAAGGAATGCGACGAGGGGAAACTGAAATGGATTCCTAAGGACGAGATCTGGAATCTGAGATTGTGGGAGGGGGATAAGATTTTTCTGAAGCTTCTGAATGAGGATGTTCCCTTCTTCTCACTGAAATTAAGCTATAAAGGGGATGAGCTGGTAGAGACCGTACTGGATGGACGTCCTCTTGAGAGTCAGTCATACTAACGGATTGCCACATTTGTCATAGACAAATGTGGCAATTTGCTTTATAGGACAGATTTATAGTGTATACTGAAAGTAGCTATTAAGGTATTGAGCAGTTACCTGCTAAGTACAAAGAAAGGAGGACACCAGAATGGCTCGGATCATTTTTTTCATTTTTGCAGTTATGTGCTGCATTACGACAGGAAGCAAGGCTTCTCAAAGCTTACCAGAGGAAAAAAGCACTCTCACCGGAGCTTATCTTTATGAGGTGCCTGGCAGCAGCCAGATGAAGGATATGCAAAAGGTGCTGCCCTCCGAAATAGAATTCAGAAAGGACACGGAAGGATTGTTAACGGTGACGAAGCTTACTTCCCCGGATGAAATCAGGACAGCTGTAGATGCCTTTCTTCAGATTCGGATTGGTGACAGGACAGACATTTTTGTAACGGATCAATATGATGTCATTTCCTTTTTCTTTCCGGATAATAATACAACGGTATCCTTTCAGTTGAATGGCAAAAGCCTGGAATGGAGGAATCAGGGTAAAACAGAGCTTTATGACTTGGAGAATGCAGAGCTTTTCTGGGAGGAGGTTAGTATAAGGTGACATTTCAGGAGCAGTTGAATTTATATATGGAAGAGCTTTCCTGCAGCGGCAGGGAGCTTGCCAAAAACAGCGGTATTTCCGAAACCATTCTCAGCCGATACCGAAAGGGCGAACGTATTCCCGGTGCAGACAGTGATTATCTGAAAAAGCTTGCAGCAGGAATTGCCCTGACTGCAGAGCAAAAAGGAAAGAAAATAGATCAGGAAAGGGCTTTGGAGGCTCTTTTGGCAGCCTTGAAGCAGGAAGAAAAAACAGAGATTTTTTATTACCAAAAGTTTGATATTCTTCTTCGGGAACTGGAAATCAATGTATCCAAAATGGCATCTGCCCTGCACTATGATCCGTCCTATATTTCCAAGATCCGAACAGGAAAAAGAACACCCTCAGATGTCCGGGGCTTTGCAGAAAATGTATGCGGATATATTGTAAGGAATTTTTCCGGTCAGGAGGAGCTAAGCAAAATTGCTGCACTGACAGGCTGTGACAATGAGACACTGACGCATCCGGAGAATTCCTTTCTCCTTTTGCAGAATTGGCTTTGTGTGGGAAAATTTGAGACAATGGATTACATATCCGGCTTTTTGCAGAAAATGGATGAATTTAACCTGGATGATTACATACGGGCCATTCATTTTGACAGCTTCAAGGTACCTAAGGTACCTTTCCAGCTTCCAGTTTCCAGACAATACTATGGACTGAAGGAAATGCGGGAGGGAGAGCTGGATTTTCTGAAGCACACAGTATTATCTAAATCTATGGAGCCGCTGCATCTGTGCTGCGACATGCCTGTGGAGGACATGGCTCAGGATGAGAAATTTGCAAAGAAATATATGTTTGGCCTTGCCATGGTTCTGAAAAAAGGGCTTCACATTCACATTATCCATGACGTGGAGCGGCCTATGAAGGACATGATGCTGGGGCTGGAAAACTGGATTCCTCTTTATATGACCGGGCAGATTTCCCCGTATTATCTGAAGGGGATTCAGAACAAGGTCTACTGCCATCTCCATTACACCTCAGGTCAGGCGGCAATGACAGGGGACTGCATTAGCGGACACCATGACACCGCCCACTATTATCTGACCAGCCGCAGGGAAGAGGTGGAGATCTGCAGGAAAAACACAGAATATCTGCTGAAAAAGGCACATCTTCTGATGGAAATTTACAGGGAGGAAAAAAGAGAAGGTCTTTTCGATTTCCTGGAAAAGGACAGTCACGTGGAGGGCAGGCGCAGAAGGATTCTGGCAGCACCGCCGCTGTTTGTAATGCCAGAGGAGCTTTTGAAAGAGCTTCTTGGGAAGAATCAGATGGAGAAAGCCAAGTGCTCCAGAATTCTTAAAGTATATGCCAGGGAGCGTGAACGGATGGAAACCATACTGGCTCACAGCCCGGTTTCGGATGAGCTGTCCCAGGTGACAAAAGAGGAGTATGACAAATATCCGGTGATGCTTCCGCTGGCAGAGTGTTTTCTGGAAAAGGATGTTGTGCTTACCTATGAGGAATATATGACCTGCGTGGAAGCGGCAAAGGAATATGCCAGGACGCATGAAAACTATCAGTTTTCTTTTACAAAGGTCAAGGGCTTTCATAATATCCAGATTACCTGTCACCAGGAAAAATGGTGCATGGTTTCCAAGAATAAGGCACCGTCCATTCACTTTGTGATCCATCATCCCAAGCTGCGATATGCACTGGAAAATGTGGTTCTTCCAATCCGGGATGAGGGGCTTATTTAATCCATATATCATATAACATATAACATATAACATGAAGGAGGCGTGTAGAAATGAAAAAATCATGGAGAAAGACAATTACCGCAGTTTGCATGGGAACCATGCTGTTTTCCGGCAATGTTTACGGGGCGGACAGCTCCCAGGATCTGATGGCGTATACGGATAACGTGCTGTCGGACGGATCCCTGATCTATTATTTTGAGGAAGTTGCAGTTACCCTTCCTGCTGACTGGCAGGGGAAATTTGAAATTGTGACAACGGACAATTCTGCCGCCTTTTATCACAAGGCAAGCCATGAGAAATGGCAGGAAAAATATGGGGAGGACGGCGGCAAACTGTTTACCTTGTCCTGCACCATCAATCACGATTTTTCCGAGCTGCCGGATTTTACCTATATCGGATTCAGTGAGGATTCGGTGATGAATTATTTCATGATCTTCCCCACTGATTTCCAGGCCTACACAGAGGACGAAGCCGTGGCCGCCGAATTTCAGCAGATGAACGCAGAAATTGATTTTGTGAAGCAGAATGCTTATATGTTAAGTGAGGGGGCACCTGTGGGGGTTCCTGCATCTGGAAGCTCTGCAGACATTGGAGCTGCCACAACTGTACCGGGGATTCCGGGAGGAAATGGAAGTTCTGACACCTCTGATTTCCAGGAGTCCCAGGCGGGATACACAGGAAGCTGGGTTCAGGTGAGAGGGGAATTTGAGCTGTATCTTCCATCGGATTGGGAATCTGTGGATTTGGACGAGGAAGATCAGGCAAACGATATTTACTTCGCCGCAATGTCCTCCGACCAGAATGCCATCCTGGTTGCTATGTCCATGAATCTGACAGATGGTTACACCCAGGAGGAAATCGACGCGGAGCTTGCCGAGGGCAATTACAGTTCTTTATTTGAGGTGGCACAGGATGCCATGGCTCAGCAAGGCTATACCGTAGAAAAAACAGAAACCATCAATGACATCCCCTGCGCCTTCTTTTCCAATGAAGACGATTACGGAATCGTATTTATGGACCAGAGCGATTCGGTAATGGAAGTGGTCTATCTTACAGGAGGAGATGTGCGTAATAACGATACGGTGCAGGCAATGCTGCACTCTGTAAGATGGGCAGGGTAAGCAGGAAGCTTTGCCCATCTTGCAGGTGGAGACAGTGACTACACAAAGCATGTAGATAGTACCCGTTCTGTAACCTCAGATACAGCTGCCTCAGACCCCATAGAAGATATTGAAAGCACTGTAAGCGATGTACTAAAGCAGGGCGGAGCAGGAAATGACACTGCTTCCGGCGGTACTGTGGGAAATATCGGCGGTGTTTCCTCCAGCGTGGAGGATGGGCAGACAGGTGCAGATTCTTCTGACGGCAGTGGGGATGGTACACAGATGGGAAGCATCACGTTTTCTCAGGACACTGTGGGATATGCGGGAACCTGGGTTCCTTTTGAGGATGGTTTTCAGCTGTATCTGCCAAGTGACTGGGATGTGTACAATGTGACGGAAGAGCAGAGCCAGCAGGGTGTGCTTTATATTGCAGGAGATTCTTCCGGTGCTGAGACTGCGCCTGGAATTTCCGTAGTGTGGGCTTACAGCGACGGAGCCGAGACCATTGAAGAGGTTGCCGCTGCCATCGGACAGGGAGGGTACCAGGTGGACGATATCGTTTCCATCAACGGAATCCCCTGCGTTTCCTACCGGATCGAGGAAAGCGACTGCAGCGCTATCATGTTTTTCCATCCCACCAACAGGCAGTACCTGTTCTGCGTAACAGGCGTGGGATACGCGGCTAACGTGGATACGATCTGCTCGATCCTGACCTCCGTAAGCCTCACCTGATAAATACAAATCATTTTTTTCTCTTAAACAAAAAAGCCGTTTTGCACTGCTATATTTTTCTAGAAGTACAGCACTGCAAACGGCTTTTTATATTTGCTGAAACGTGGGGCAGAGTACAGGGGACTATGAAACTGCCTTACGTTGGGGTTGCTTATTCCAGCAACACAGACAGGCATTATAATAATTTTGGCTTTTTGTACAGCAGTGACAGACATAAGCTGATAAAAATGGCACCTGTATTTGACGAATGCCGGAAATAAGAGCCAGCCAGATCGCAGAAACCGTACAGCGCAAGTTAGAGTATCTTCAGCTTTTTCAGGAGGGAAAGAAGATTTGGAAAAAGGAAAAGCTGGGAAAAATTTTGTTTTCGTAAAAAACGGGCATTTTTGAACTGTTTTATTGCCGTTTCCTATATTCTCGGGGGCTGCAACCCTTTACCTTGGCGAAAACCTTGGAGTAATAATTAGAATCGGAGAAGCCTGCGTTTTCTGCCACGATGCTGATTTGCGTTCCTTTGCAGAGATCCTCCAGACTTCGCTCAATGCGGTATTCCTGAAGATAAGTAAATAAGGTGGTATTCATGTGCCGCTTAAACAGCCGGGTACATTCACTTTCACAAAGGTGGATGTGCCCGGAAATGTCTTTCAGGGTAATGGGGTGGCTGTAGTTTTCCTCAATATAGGAAAGGATCTTCTTAAGCCGGTCGTAATCCGGACTGTTTTCCTGGGTGTCCTGGGGTTCGTAGGTAATGTGGGAGAGAAGCAGCCGCCACATCATCTGCAGATGAATGGTGATATCCAGCTCATAAAATTCCGGCTTTTTCTGATCCAGGGAAATAATTGCAAGAAGATGCTCCCGGAATGCACTGTGCCAGGTTTCGCTCTGATCAATGCAGACAGCAGGCAGGCGGGGATCCTGGATCACCGGGTCCACATATTTGCTGTTTATGGTGCTTTGGAAAAATCCGTAGATCAGCCTGGGGTCGAAGGTCACCGGAATGTAGGAGCAGTCCTGGTGGTTTTCCATGGCACCGGAGTGCAGGGCATTGGAATTGTTGAACACGATATCCCCTTCTTTCAGATGGTAGGTTAGGTTGTTCACCTTGTAGCACATGGAGCCGGTCTGCACATAGGTGATTTCGATCTCGGGATGCCAGTGCCACATGAAAGCCCCGGATTCATATTCAGAAAGCTTCTGGTAGCTTACCAGGAAGGGGAAATGCTCGCTGCCGTGCTGTTTTAATTCTTTTTGAAACTGGTTGGTGATGATCTGCGCCATGGTGTGTGCCTTTCTTTTTTAATACATTGTAAAAGCGCAGCGATTGTTTACTGGCAGTGTGCCTAGAGCCTGTTGCCGGACACAGAGTGAACAGTGATGAATCGCATAAATTTACCTGTAAAGTACTTGTATTATACACTATAAAGTCTTAAAAACGCAAGATATTACTGATACTGCGCAAATTATTTAAGGTATTCCATATTGGATGCGATATAATAAGAGATATATTACATAAGAGATACCATATCAACCTAATTATATTATTTACACATAATATCATAAAGAAGGAGAATCCCTATGAACTTACCAGAAAAAGCAAGCTTTGAGAAAATCTACGGAGAAACCGAGAAATGTACTGAACGCTTCCAGAATCTTGCAGAGAAATTTGCCAAGATCTACAAGCATGACCATGCAGATTTCTTCACTTCTCCGGGAAGAACCGAGATTATCGGAAACCATGTAGACCATAACGGTGGCAAGGTAATCGCAGGAAGCATCAACCTTGACACCATCGGCGCTGCAGCACCAAACGGCACCAATGTGATCCACATCACCAGCGAAGGCTACAGAGACGAGATCGTAGTAGACCTTGACCGCATCAGCAGAGCCAACTACCCGAAAGGAACCTTCGCCCTCCTTGCAGGAATGATGGAAGGCGCGAAGAAAAACGGCTTCAAGACAGCCGGATTCGATGCTTATGTAAGCACCAACGTAATCGCAGCAGCAGGCGTAAGCTCCTCCGCATCCTTTGAGATGCTGATCATGGTTATCATCGACTATTTCTTCAACGACAGCAAGATGACCTACACCGACTATGCAAAGATCGGCCAGTACGCTGAGAATGTTTACTGGGACAAGGCATCCGGAATGATGGATCAGATGGCATGCGCAGTAGGCGGACCGGTTCTTTTTGACTTCGCAGACCGAAACGACCTGAAATACAGCAAGCTTGATTTCTCCTTTGGAAAATTCGGCCACAAGCTGGTAATCGTAAACACAGGAAAAGGCCATGCAGACCTGAGCCAGGAGTACTCTGAGATTCCGGGAGAGATGAAAGCAGCAGCCAAGGTACTTGGCGCAGAGCTTCTTCATGAGACCACCCTTGAGAATCTTCTTGCACATGTCAATGAGATCAAGGACGACAGAGCCATCCTTCGTGCCATCCATTTCTTCGAAGAGACCTCCCGCGTAGAGCGCGCAGCCGATGCCATCGGAGAGGAGAACTACCAGGAATTCCTGAAGCTGATGGATGAGTCCGGAAGATCTTCCTGGGAGCTGCTTCAGAACTGCTACTGCATTAAGGACTGCCACGAGCAGAAGATCCCTCTTGTACTTGCCCTGACCCAGCTGTTCCTGAACAAGATCGGCGGCGGTATCTGCCGAGTACACGGCGGCGGATTCGCAGGCGTTATCGCAGCCATCGTTCCGGAAAAAGAGATGGACAATTATGTAGAGTATATTGCTCAGTATGTAGGCAGAGACAATGTATATCCAATGGACATCCGTGCCGTAGGCGCAGCCCATATCGGTTGAGAAATGAGTGAATTCAAACCTGAAAAAGGCGAAAAAGCCAAATCCTTGAGGGAACCGCACCTACCAAGAATCCGTGCGTTCCGATTATTGCAGTTCCAACTACAGCAGGTACTGCAGCTGAGGTTACCATCAACTACGTTATCACAGATGTTGAGAGAAAGAGAAAATTCGTATGTGTAGATCCTCATGACATGCCGATCATCGCAGTTGTTGACCCTGAGATGATGTCCTCCATGCCAAAAGGACTTACCGCATCCACAGGTATGGATGCCCTGACACATGCCATCGAGGGATACACCACAAAAGCTGCATGGGAAATGACAGATATGTTCCATCTCAAAGCCATCGAACTGATCTCCAAATCCTTAAGAGGTGCTGTTGAAAACACCAAAGAGGGACGTGAGGGCATGGCTCTTGGACAGTACATTGCAGGAATGGGCTTCTCTAACGTAGGACTTGGAATCGCACACTCCATGGCACACACCTTAGGTGCTGTCTATGATACTCCTCACGGCGTTGCCTGCGCACCAGGAAACCCGAAAGACGCAAGCGTAGAAGACCTGACTGCTCTGTTCAGAAAGATTATGTAAGAAGTGCCTGAATATCTGGGCAAATAAAAAAGCTGTAAAAGTAAATCCGGATGATAAGTTCATATCTTATGTGTGACTTATCATCCAGAAGCTTTTACAGCTTTTTGTGTAAAATGCTGGTATTTGGAAAAGGCACCGCCGGATTATTCGTCCAGCTTGATCTTTTCTTTCAGAACTACGCAGCCTGCCATATCACCAATAACATTGACGCAAGTAGCACCCATATCGCAAAGGGTATTGATGCTGATGTACACGCCCATAACGCCTGCCGGAAGACCTGCCATGGTGGCAAGGGCTGCGAAGGAAGCAATGGCGCCTCCTGGGATTCCCGGTGTTCCCACAGACAGAAGCACGTTGGCCAGAAGGATCACGATCATCATGGAAATGCTCACATTGATTCCGCAGGCATTTGCAAAGAACATGATCATAAAGGACATGAGAATGGAAACCGCGTCCATGTTTACGGTAGCGCCAAGAGGAATGGCAATACTGGTGATCTTGTTGGAGACGCCCATCTCATCCTCCATGCACTGCTTGCTGATCGGGATGGTAGCAGAACTGGAGCAGGTTCCAAATGCGTTTAACGCAGCCGGAAGCATTGCCTTAAAGAACTTCACCGGACTTTCCTTACCGATGAACCTCACAGCGCCGCCGTACACAATAAAGGCAAATCCAAAGAATGCAAGGTACAGGATTACAAGCTGGGTAGCCAGTGAGATAATAGTCTCGGTACCGTTGGCCTCCACAACCGGAACGATAGTACAGAAGACACCGATTGGGGTAAAATACATAACTGTGCTGATGACCTTCAGACATACCTCATTGCAGGAGTCGATCACCTTCAGAAGGGCCGCTCCCTTTTCCCCGATGGCGATCAGGGTGAAGCCTACGATCACGGCAAACACCAGGACCTGAAGCATGTTTCCGTTGGCAAAAGCAGCCACCGGATTGGACGGGATCAGGTTCTTGATGGTATCCAGAATGCTGGTCATCTCTGTAGCCTGAATGTCAGAGGTTGCCATCTCAAACTTAACGTTCTTGCCAAGGTTGATCAGTCGCGGGATGATCAGTCCTGCCAGGCTGGCAAGGGCAGTGGTGCACAGGAAAAAGATCATGGCACCTGCAGTGATCTTACCAGTGGTGCGGGCACTTCCAATACTGGTGATACCCATAATAATGGAACAGAATACCAGCGGGAAGATCATCATGTTCAGGGCGTTCATGTAGATGCTTCCAATCAGGCTGGTAACAGTCAGTACAGGCTCGAAGCGGTTCGCCAGAAAAAGTCCGGTGAGAATACCAAGGATCAGCCCGGTAAAAATTGCGGTTGTGATATGTTTCTTATACCACGCATAAAAACTCTTCATTTGTTCCCTCCTTAAAATAACCCAGAATATTTCAACATTTTACCATAATCTCACATTCTATATGTTACAGTAATAAAACTGATGTGTTACAAATACATTACGAAGCAGCAGACGGGCTAAGAATGTATTTTCACAGGTACAGACAGGGGAAAAACGTCGAAATAAGCAGAAGAAACTGGACATATTTCACACATGCGTGCTATACTGAAATAAAACAGAACTGCTGGAGGATAGCAGGAATTTCGTGACAGCAATTTTCCTGATGTTTTCCGGAAGCCTACCAGCTGGTGCCATACATCAGAACCTGCCAGGCCAGGAGCAAGTACCATATTTACGCCAGGGAGCTTCAGGCCTCTGCCAAGGTGTTCACCCAGTGGGACAAATACAAATATTTAAAAGGTGCCAAGGGCGATTACATTGCAGTCCGGGAGGATGACCTTTCGGATGTTTATACCATCGAGAAATCTGTATTTTTACGAAGCTATGAGAGGTGCGAATAAAATGGGAAACTGGAAATATACGGCCTTTATCAGCTACAGGCACGGCGGAAATGACGAGTTTGCGGCAAAGACCCTTCATAATATGCTGGAAAATTACCGTGTTCCGGCGAAGCTGGCAGCCAAGCTTGGACGAAAAAAGGTAGGCAGGATCTTCCGTGATGTGGACGAGCTGCCAAGCTCCAGCAGTCTGTACAACAATATTGAGGAGGCCCTTGGACAGTCTGAGTTTCTCATTGTGATCTGTACCCCAAGGCTTCAGGAATCCAAGTGGTGCATGCGTGAGATCGAGCTGTTCCAGAAGCTTCGGGGCAGTGATCATATTATTGCGGTGCTTGCAGAAGGGGAACCTGTGGACAGCTTTCCCTATGCCATCACCCATCCGGTGATCAACGGACAGGAAGTTGAGGTAGAGTCTCTGGCTGCAGATGTGCGCGGCGAGACGCCGGCAAAGCAAAAGCACAAGATGAGAGTGGAGCAGCTGCGTATTGTGGCAGCCATGCTGCACTGCGAGTTCGACCAGCTCCGTCAAAGAGAACGGCAGCGCCAGCTCCAGCGAGGCATTGCAGCCGGCGGCGTCAGCTTTGCTGTTGTCTGTGCTTTCCTTGCCATGTCTGTAAGGGAGAACCAGAAGCTGCAGAAACAGGTGCAGAAGACCCAGTCTGCCCAGTCCTATCTGCTGGCAGAGTATTCGGATACCGCTTATTCTTCGGATAACCTGAAGCTGGCAGCCATGCTTGCCATGGAAGGACTTCCGGAGGATTTAGGAGATGATCGTCCTTTTGAGGGCGCGGCTATGGCTTCCCTTACCAATGCTTTGCAAACCTACGATTACCAGAAGGGATACGCGGCGAGAAGCAATGTGAAGACCCAGACCATGGATGCGGTGCTGGTCAGCCCGTATGATGATTACATTGCCTATATTGACCTTGTAAGCTCCTCAGATTATACCCTTCATTTCTATGACATTGCCGCTGGAAAGGTTGTGGCAGATTTTCCGGTAAACCCGGATTACAACGGATACCGCAGCTGTAACTCCAAGGTTGCCTTTTTCGGGGATCACCGCTGCGCCATTGCCGGCAAAGAGGGACTCCAGGTCATTGACATGAACACGATGGAGGTGCTCTGGGAGGGCGCCTATGGCATGACTGTCAGCGCAAGTGCCGATGGTTACAGAGTCAGTGTGTTTAATATAGAGGAAAACAGCCTGACCGTCTATACCGCAGATGGAACGCTGCTTTCTGAGTGCAGCTGGGAGAATGGGGAAGCCGTATTTTTCGGAATGAGTGATGACGGCAGGTATGCAGCCGTCGCAGAAGTTGTGGATGAGGATAACAACGAACAGAACAATCTTTATATTATTAATACCAATACTGGAAATACAGTGAAATATCTGGACGATGTGAAATATGAAAACTGTGTATTCAATGACAGCTCATGGTGCGGAAACAAGCTGTTTTTCACCTATGGAGGAGACGAGCTTTATGGATATGTGGATATGGATCAGAACCAGGTTCACAAAACCACAAGTAAGATCGAGACCGACATCTGTTATGCAGATTCCCGCCGGGGACTGATCTATTTCCGTGATGGAAACCAGCTGAACTGTGCTTCCATGGAAACCGGAGAGGTTGAGAAAACTTATAGTGCCGCCAGAAATATTGCAGATGTTGTCTATACAGGAGACGGCAAAAAAAATACGGCCTTTGCTGTCAGCGACTCTGACGGAACCCTGGAATATGTGGATTTTACAAAGGATCCATACCGGATCGGAAGCCTTGCTGGAGACGGCAAGGAGTGTTCGGAAATCTGCATAGGAGATACCTATGCGGTAACCTATACCTACAACGATTATGAATTCCGTATTTATCAGAAAAATAACCGCAGTACCTCCCAAACCGCTTCCATGAAGAAGCGTTCCAACGAAAAGGTGGCACATCTGATCCGCCGTGAGAGGATGCTGGCCGTGAACTGTACAGACAACTCCTACATGGTAAATCTGTCCACCATGAACGGAGCTGAGTTTGACAACGAAGTTTCCTATATGAATGTTATCAATGATAATCTGGTCAGCTGTGACAATCTGGACGGAACCATCAGCGTCTATGATGGGGAAACCGGAGAACTGCTTACAGATCTTCCGGACGGAGTAGGCGGCAACCTTGAGACAGATGCTGCCTATATGGTAGAAGACGGTGTTATGAAAAAATACAGCTATGATAAGACAGATAAGTCCGCAGATGAGGTGGAGCCGGTTTATACAGAAGAAGTACCGGAAGACTGTATCATGGCATTTATTTCCAAGGACGGTTATCTGGTAGAAGAAAGAAACGACGGCGGTGATACCAGTACGCTGGTGGTTCTGGATCCGGATCGAAAGGAAGTTCTGTCTGTGGAAGAAACGGGCGCAAGCAGCAGTGGGGAAGCAGATTACGTGCTGTACCAGCCTGCCGGAGAAACCGATTATGTTCTCTACAATTTCGCGGAAAAAAAAGAGATTGCCCGAATGGATCTTGGGGAATTTTCCTGGATGGAGTGTGTAAACGGCGGATATGCCTTCCTTTGCAGCAGTGATAAGGGGGCTTATGTGGTAGATACCTCCACAGGAGAAGTGATCCTGACCATTTCTGAGGCCAATACTTTGTATACCTTTGATGCACCGGAAGGACAGCCTTATTTCACAGCTCTTTACCTTTCTGACAACGGAGAGACCAGACTGGACGTATACAGCAGGGAAGAGCCATCCTCCCCAATCGCCAGAATCAAAGGCGGTCTTGGAATGAACGAAAAGGGCGAGGTGCTGATCTTCGACGGTGTGGATACTATTTACGGAGTACCGTTCCTTTCCATGGATGAAACTTATGCAAATGGTAAGGAATTCCTGAACGGCGAGGGCCTGACGGAGGAGCAGAAGGCGGCTTATCATTGTGATTAAGCGATAAGGCTGATGATTTCTGACGTCTGTATTGCTTTCATTTGTGTGAATGATATTGCAAAGTGAGGCGGGCAGATTGCAGAAATGTTTGTAGCAGGATTTAAGCCGCGCAGCAGGAGGTGATTCCCTATAGAACGGTTGATTTTCCATGTAGATGTAAACAGTGCCTTCCTCTCCTGGGAGGCGGCGAAACGAGTGAAGGAAGGGCTTCCGGATCTGCGGGAAATCCCTTCTGTGGTGGGCGGAGATCCAAAGCAGCGCACGGGAATCGTGGTTGCCAAATCCATTCCCGCCAAGAAGTACG
This sequence comes from Blautia acetigignens, assembly GCF_025566865.1. Taxonomy (NCBI): domain Bacteria; kingdom Bacillati; phylum Bacillota; class Clostridia; order Lachnospirales; family Lachnospiraceae; genus Blautia; species Blautia acetigignens. Next base: position 90,065 of record NZ_JAOQJM010000004.1, on the reverse strand, counting down.
GCATTCAGACCGGGGAGCCTATGGCCATGGCTCTTCGGAAATGCCCCAATCTTGTGGTGGTTCCCAGTGATTTTCGCCTTTATACAGAGAATTCCCTGGCATTTAAGGCGATTTGCAGGGACTATGCCCCTGTGGTGGAATCCTTTTCCATTGATGAAGTGTTTCTGGATATGACGGGCACTTCCCTGATCTATCCGGATCCCATTGCAACTGCGCACCAGATTAAGGACAAGATTCATGAAGAGCTTGGTTTTACGGTAAACGTGGGCATTTCTACCAACAAGCTGCTGGCCAAAATGGCCTCAGACTTTGAGAAACCGGACAAGGTACACACCCTTTTCCCAGCGGAAATCCCGGAAAAAATGTGGCCGCTTCCCATTCGGGACCTTCTGTTCCTTGGCAAAGCTTCCGAGAAAAAACTGCAGGATTTCGGAATCCATACCATCGGGGAGCTTGCCAGGGAGAAGGAATCCACCATCCAGGCTTTGCTTGGAGAAAAGACGGGGCGCCAGCTTTACCAGTATGCCAGAGGAATCGACAATTCCCCGGTGCTTGCCCAGGCAGAAGAGAGCAAGGGCTTCAGCGTGGAGAAAACCTTCAATGACGACATTGTTTCCGTGGAACAGGTGCTTCCCATTCTTCTGGAGCAGTGCGACATTGTTGCTACCCGCATGCGGCGGAAAGGGAAGAAATGCAGCTGTATTTCCGTCACCTTCCGTACCCTGGACTTCAAGAACCGTTCCCATCAGACCAGCCTTTCCAGTGCCACGGACGTGACCGATGAGATCTACGAAAATGCCAGAAGGCTGTTTCTGGAATTCTGGAAGGGGCAGCCCCTTCGACTGATCGGTGTTGCTCTCACCGGACTGACAGATGAGAGCTTTGAGCAGATGTCGTTGTTTGAGGATACGAAGAAAAAAGAGCAGCGCCAGAAGCTGGATGCTACTTTGGATGCCATCCGCATGAAGTTTGGCAACGACAAGATCACCCGCGCCAGCATTATGAACAGCAACACCGGCATGGGACGGAAAGCAAAAGCGCAGATGGAGAATGAGACCCAAAAGCGAAATAAAACTGATAAGAAAGACTAAAAAGCTATGAAAAAACAACTGGATTACAAAAATATCATAAAAGAAACTGTGATTCTTACCTGGGCAGTGGCTATTATTGCGGCGGCAGTTTATTTTTTCCTGGTGCCAAGCCATACCTCGGTCAGCAGCATTTCCGGACTTGGAATTGTGCTGTCCAACTTTGTTCCCCTGCCCTTGTCTGCCATCACCATGATCCTGAACGTGGTGCTCCTGATCATCGGATTTTTTACCTGCGGAAGGGAATTTGGAGTTAAGACCGTTTATACAAGCATTGTTTTGCCGCTGTTTATCGGTCTTTTTGAAAGGATTTTCCCGGATTTTGAATCCATGACCGGAAGCCAGGAACTGGATGTGCTCTGCTACATCCTGGTGGTCAGCGTAGGACTTAGCATTTTGTTTAACCGGAATGCGTCCTCCGGCGGTCTGGACATTGTGGCAAAGATCATGAACAAATACCTGCACATGGAGCTTGGCAAAGCCATGTCCCTTTCCGGCATGTGCGTGGCACTTTCCGCGGCACTTGTGTACGATAAGAAAACGGTGGTGCTCAGTATTCTGGGAACGTATTTCAACGGCATGGTGCTGGATCACTTTATTTTCGACCACAATATCAAACGGCGCGTCTGCATTATCACAAAGAAAGAGGAGGAGCTTCGAAGGTTTATCATCGAGGATCTTCACAGCGGCGCGACGATTTACGAGTCTATTGGAGCGTACAACTTGCAGAAGCGCAATGAGATCATCACCATTGTAGACAAAAACGAATATCAGAAGCTGATGAACTTCATCAACCACGAAGACCCGAAAGCTTTTGTGACGGTTTACAATGTTTCAGACATGCGCTATCAGCCGAAGATGTGAGAGACAGGTGAGAGCAGATATGAGCAAAGAGAAAAAAAGAAAGAATGGGATTAAAGAATCCGGGAAGAGATCCCGGAATCAGAAGAAAAAACTGAAGGGAGTTCTTACTGCCTGTATTGTAATCCTTGTTCTTCTGGTGATTGGTCTGATCGCATATGAGATCGTAGTAAATACAAAGACAATGGGCGGAAACATTACCGTCAACGGAGCAAATGTTTCCCGTCTTACTCCCGAAAAAGCCAGCGAGACCTTAAGCTCTGCTTTCGAATCGAAGCAGTTGACCTACGTGGAAAATGGAAATACGGTATATACCGTCACCCTTGGAAACCTGGGTTATTCCCTGGACCAGGCGGATCTGCTTTCCCAACTGGAACAGATTATGGAGGAACACCAACAGAACTGGAAGCTTTTTCGTGGAAGAGAGAATGATGTGGTGACCTTAAATGTGCAGAGGGATGACCAGAAGTTTTCAGATGCGTTAACGGAAGGGAATTTTTCCGGAAGCGGTGAGAGAGTTGCCTCCCAGAGTGCGAGCATTCAGTATGACAGCCAGCAGGACACTTACGTGGTAATTCAGGATCAGCTTGGAAACCAGATCGATGAGGGAAAATTAAGACAGTACACAGAAGCCTACGTCGGCCAGAGCCTGGACGATTCTTTTTTCAAAAATAATCTGCAGATAGAGGTGAACGAAAACCTTTACAAGACAGCAGAGGTAACCGCAGATTCCACAGAATTGAATGAAAAAGCAGCAGAGCTGAACACCCTTCTTTCCAATTACAGAAATGCCTCCATTACCTACACCTTTGGAAGTGTGACGGAGGTACTGAACGGGGAGACCACAGGAGCCTGGCTGCAGATTTCAGACGACGGGATTACCGTGGATGAGGCACAGGTTCAGTCCTACGTGGAGAACCTGGCTGGAAAATATAATACCATTTATGTACCAAGATCTTTCCAGACCACAAGCGGTGGCGTCATAGAAGTGAGCAACAATGAATATGGCTATCGGATCGACCAGAGTGGGGAAGTCCAGCAGATCCTTACAGATTTAAAGAGCGGAGAAGCCGTTACCCGTGAGCCTGTTTATGAGAAGGCTGGTTTGTCACGAAATGGAACCGATGATCTGAACGGAAGCTATATTGAGGTCAGTCTGTCTCAGCAGCATTTGTGGCTGTACAAGGATGGCGCGCTGGTTACGGAAACGGACATCATCAGCGGCCTTCCTACACCGGAGCGTGCCACCTACACAGGCGCTTACCCCATCGCCTACAAGGCAAGCCCCTTCACCCTTTCCAGTGAGGAGTATGGATACGAGACAACCGTGCAGTACTGGATGCCCTTCGTCTACGGCCAGGGTCTCCATGATGCAAGCTGGCAGTCCTCCTTCGGCGGTGACGCATATAAAACCCGAGGCAGCCACGGCTGCGTAAACCTTCCGCCAGATGAGGCTTCGATTATTTATAACACCATAGAGGGCGGGTATCCCATTATTTTGTATTAAATTGCATCAATTTACTTAAATTTAACAACGAAATGAACAAATATAAATTGACAACTTATTTTAACTATGTTACACCTTGGCATATTTTTTAAATACCCGCGCGAAATGACTCTGGGAAGAAAATCCCAGATAGTTTCCGATTGCAGTAAGAGATTTACCCGAATAACGGAGGAGGCGCTTTGCTTCTTCCGTTTTTTCTTTTAAAATAAAATCTGTCAGGCTTTCCCCGGTCTCTTCCTTAAACCGCCTGGAAAGATAAGGGCGGCTCAAAAACAGCTCTTTTGCCAGCTTTTCCACAGTGATGTTCTCAGACATATGATGCTGGATGTAATTGGCAACATCCAGAGTAAGCCGGGTGGGCTGCTTTCCAAGGCGCAGGCGCTCTACTTTGTTCGTATAATCCAGCAGCATCCGGTACTGGAGATTTACCAGCTTTTCTGGGGAAGCGAGAAGCTCGCACTGTTGGATATAGGAATCACTGAGGGAAAAGGCATCGTTTACATCCATCCCGCCAGAATCAGCCAGCCGCTGAACTTTCTGCCAGGTTCCGTTTATGCTTCTGGCTGCGATGAAAAGGGAAATACCACGGACGCGTTGCTGAAAGAGGTTCCCGCATGGCAGCCGGGCAGCTGGTACGAAACCTGCAAGGGAAAGCCAAACCAGAAAGAATTGGAAGCCATGCTTGGCAGACCCTATCATTTTGTGAAGCCGCGAAAAGGTCAGTTTACCATGGATAATTCTGTGGAGGAAATGAAAGATGCATCCTCTGCCGGAGCCCCCTTACGCAGCATGCAGATTTCCGGCGGCATGAAAGGCGGCCTCATCCCCGCCCTCCTGGAATTCGCCAACGGCCATTTTCTCCGCGGAATTTGGAAAATGATCACCGGCTGATGCTGAATCCTCACAGTGTTATTAAATACCGAACCTACACTGCTGTGAGTCAGCAGAAAAAGATTCATATTGATTTATTCCCCGCCATCACGTATTATAAATACAGATCTCCCCATCTCTTAGGAAATGCTGAGAGAGGTGGGGAATATTTTTTATAGAGGGATGTTGAAGTATGCAGATAGAAGACGTGATGCAGGAAATCATTGGAATATGCAAAAGAAATGGAGCCACCACAGTAATCCTTTTCGGCTCTCGCGCCAAGGGAACTGCACTGGAAAGAAGCGACATTGATATTGCAGTAAAAGGCGTGGACGACATAGAAAACCTAAGAGAAGAGCTGGAAGAAATCCCCACACTATATACCATTGATCTTGTTGGCCTGGAAGAGTGCCAAAATAATCTTTTATTGGAGGACATAGAAAAGTATGGACGAAAAATTTACGAAAAGATATGAATCTTTTAAAAATTCTCTATCTTCTCTTTCTGAAGCCAGAGAACGTGATATGACGGATTCTTTTGTATTAAGCGGAACCAGTGCCAAATTCAGTATTACCTTTGATCTTGCATGGAAAGTAATGAAAGATATCCTGGTTCAGTATTATGCAATCACAGGCTTTGTTGCTGGTTCGCCTCGTGAAGTCTTAAGAGAATCTTTCCAGGCAAACCTGATTGAGGGAGACGAATGGATGGAGATGCTGAAGGTCAGAAACCTGCTGGCACACGACTATGATGGCATCATCGTAAAAAACAGCTGCCAGACAATCGTCGACGTCTATATAACCAAATTCGAAGAATTTCAGGAGAAAGTAGAGAACTTGTTTTAAGAAAATAAGTGTCCCCAGATATGGCGTAATAGTATAAAAACAGAAAGTGATTTCGTAAGAGATGGAAGAAGTAAAAAAATCAAAAGAAATGGATATGCTAAACGGCGGTCTTGCCGGCAAGCTGATCATCTTTGCCATACCGCTGGCATTCAGCAGTATTTTGCAGCAGCTGTTTAACTCTGCGGATGTTGCCGTAGTCGGCAGATTTGCAGGGGACAGGGCGCTGGCGGCAGTGGGAAGCTGCGTGGCTCTGGTTGGTATTTTTGTAAACCTTCTGGATTTTCACCGGCGGCGCGATTCTGGTAGTGTATCTTTTGCATATGCGAAAGCTTGAGGCAAAGGCGAATTTATAAAACTAAAGTTTTTTACACAATTCTTTTCAAAAACAGCAATCGCGGCGGTTGCTGTTTTTTTATTCAAGGAAATTTTTAATAATTCTAAAAATCTTTCTTGACAATTCCATATTTCTAGTGTACTATTCAACTATGACAACGATACAAAGAAGGAGGGCATCATGGAATATAATCCGGCGCTGCCGATTTATCTCCAGGCAGCCAATTCAATCAAGCGAGATATTGTAACAGGCAAGCTGCCCCCGGGAGCCAAGCTTCCCTCTGTGCGCGACCTGGCGGTGGAATACACCATCAATCCAAATACTGTCAGCCGCGTATATAAGGAGCTTGAGAGCGAAGGCGTCTGCTTCACCAGACGCGGAATGGGAACTTTTGTCACAGAAGATCCCGGGAAAGTGGACCAGATGAAAGAAGAAATGGCCGGCACACTGATCCGGGATTTTCTGGAAGGCATGGAGCAGCTTGGTTTTTCCAGAAGCGAAGCAATCGCTCTTTTGGAAAAACAAAAGTAAAGAAATTATTTTCTGTATAAACAAAATCACGAGGAGGGTGTGAAAATGATTTTAGAAAGCAATGAAGCAACGAAAAAATACGGCGGCAAAACCGCTGTGGATCATGTATCCCTGAAACTGGAATCAGGACTTGTATACGCTATGCTCGGCCCCAACGGAAGCGGCAAGACCACCTGGATGAAAATGGTCGCCGGACTTGTAAAGCCAACCAGCGGTGAGATCCTTTACCAGAACCAGCCCATCGGCAAAGAAAGCAAGAAGGAAATCGCCTACATGTCCACAGAGCCATACTTCTACAACTGGATGTCCGTAGCGGATGTGGGAAAATACTACGCCGATTTCTTCGAGGATTTTTCCATGGAAAAATACCAGCAGATGATCGCCCGCATGGAGCTGACCGAAGACATGAAAGCCAAGAAGCTTTCCTCCGGTATGATGGCGAAGCTGAAAATTGCGGTCACCATGGCACGAAAGGCAAAGATCTATCTTCTGGATGAGCCATTAAACGGCATCGACCTTCTTGCAAGAGATGAAATCATGAAAAGCATTCTGGAAGCGGTTGATCCAGATGTGACTTTGGTGGTTTCCAGCCATCTGGTAGACGAGCTGGAGCGCGTGGCAGACGCAGCCCTTTTCATGAAGGATGGCCATCTGGTAGAACAGTGCATGGTAGAGGAGCTCCGTATCAGCCGGCACAAATCTGTCGTAGATCTTTATCGTGAAATTTATGGACATGGGGGAGAAGCAGTATGTTAAAGTTAATGAAATATGAATTTCGCAAAACCGCATTTTCAAAACTGATCCTATTAAGCATTACTCTTTTATCTGAAATCGTTTATTTACTGGGAATATTTTTGAAAAAGGATGTGTTCCTTTCCTCTGGGATTATGTTTCTGGTTCTGTGTGCAACTATGGGTATCCTGTACATTGGCCTGGAAAGCGTAACCGTTTTGCACCGGGATCTGAACACCAAACAGAGCTACATGCTGTTCCTCACTCCCAAAAGCAGCTACCAGATCCTTGGAGCCAAAATTCTGGAAAACGGAATCTCCATACTGATCACAGGCGCGTTTTTTGCAGCCCTGGCAGCAATCGATGCAGCTGCCGCGTATTTTTACGTCGGCGGACTAAAGGAAGTCTGGAATATGGTAAACGATGTTTTGTATGTGAGCATGCATATATCTGTTGATCCTGTCAGCATTGCCTTTGCCTTTTTTACACTTCTGGCAAGCTGGATCTCCTACATTGTCAGTGCAGATTTTGCCGTAATTTTATCCGCCAGTGTTCTTGCCGGCAAAAAGGCCAGCGGTGTGGTATCCTTTGTTATTTTTATCATTCTTTCCATTCTTCTTGGCATGGTACTGGACAGAGTTCCGACGCTGCAAAGTAAAGAAAGTACATTTGCTTTGTATATTGCAGTTGTGCTGGTGATCTCTGCGATCATCTACCTGATCAGCGGATGGATCATGGAAAAGAAACTGAGCGTATAAAATTTTTTCCGCTTACAGTCATTATATGAAAACAGGGCATTACCTGCTTCTTTCATAAGGAGTAAGGAATGCCCTGTAGTTTTTTGCTTTTTTAATCAGACTTTTTCAAAAGATTAGTACTGACCGCTCTGCTGGCTGCCCTGTCCTGCGGACATGGAACGCTCCTGCGCCTCGATCATTTTTTTCACCATATAGCCGCCAACGCTTCCGTTCTGCTTGGAAGTAAGGTTTCCGTTGTATCCGTCTGTAAGCGGCACACCCAGCTCATTTGCAACCTCAAATTTGAAACGATTTAATGCGCCCTTTGCTTCTGGTACAGCTGCTTTGTTAGAAGAAGTATTGTTTGACATAATCATTTTCCTCCTTGGTTAAGAAATGTTTTGTTTGATGTTACATTGCTAGTATGTGCTTTGAAAAAGAAAATACACTGGGAATTAATGGACTGAAAAATTTAAAACATAGCTTGATTTTTTCTTCTGGATGAAGAAGATCAGTATGACGGCAAAGTGGAAAGTATGCCAGAAACCCTCTGTGTCAGCATTCGTTTCCGTGGAAGTCACGGGGAAGCACCTGCGCAGTATGAGAAGCTTCTGAAATATATAAACGATCATAATTTGCAGGTGACTGGTTTTTCCAGAGAAATCACTATGATCGACTATGGTCTCACCAGCGACACGGAGAAATTCGTCACGGAAATCAGTATCCCGGTAGTTGCTGTAAACGAAAGGATTCCCGGCAGCAACTCTTTATAAAATGAATATGAACTTGTGAATAGGCTCTTTTTATGTTAAGCTTTCTATAATCTTACATAAAGGAGCTTTTACAATATGAAAAAATTTCTGAAAGCAGTGGGAATCCTGCTTGGGGCGGTTCTGGTACTGCTTGTAGGATACCTGATCTATCTGTTCGCCAGTTACCACCGGATTCCGGACAACCAGGAACTTAAGGTGGAAACTTCTGCAGCGCAGACATCAAACCTTTCTTCCCTTCACACTGATACGGAATATTCTGCCCTTACCTACAACATTGGTTTCGGCGCCTACACCCCGGATTTCAGCTTTTTCATGGACGGAGGCAAATCCTCTTGGGCCAAAAGCAAGGACAGCGTGCTGGATGCCGTTCAGGGAGCAGGAGAGCTGGCAGCCTCTTATGATCCGGATTTTGCCATGATCGAAGAGGTGGATCTGGACTCCACAAGAAGTTACCATGTAGATGAATATTCTATTTTGAAGGACTGCTTCCCGGATTACAATTATGTGTTTGCACAGAATTATGACTCCGCATTTTTGTTCTATCCATTTACCCAGCCCCATGGAAGCAGCAAATCCGGCATCGGGCTCTTCTCCAGATATCCGGTGACTTTTGCACTTCGAAGAAGCTTTCCGGTGTCCACATCCTTTACCAAGTTTTTTGATCTGGACAGATGCTACAGCATTTCCAGAGTGCCTGTGGAAAATGGGAAAGAACTGGTGATTTTTGCCTTACATATGTCTGCCTACGGAAACAGCGATGAGATTCGGGAAGGCCAGATCAGCATGCTTACCGCTGACATGGAGAAAGAATACGAAGCTGGAAACTATGTTTTGTGCGGCGGCGATTTCAATCATGATTTAAAGGCGTCTGAAGATGACGACAGCGAAAGAGAGTCCTGGGCTTATCCGTTCCCAAGGGCAGAATTGCCGGAGCACTTTACCTTCGGCATTGACCTTCTTACAGAAGAAGAGCGGGACAGCCTGTGGAACAGCGCCCGCAACGCAGACATGGAGTACGTGCCGGATGTGACCTACACCGTCACCCTGGACGGATTTATCCTGTCTGACAATATGGAATGCATTTCCTACGAAAACATCAACACCGGATATTCCTATTCCGATCACGACCCGGTGTATATGAAATTTAAACTGAAATCCTGATATTGCTGATTCCCCTGCTAGAGCGTGTTTGAAAAATCATTCCCGCAATCTGCACGCCCCACTTTGCGGGAGATTTCACCCGAATTCGGTTGTCGTAGCCCGTGCTGCGCACCCGAATTCGAGCGAAATGCACTGCAAAATGAGGGATATATTAGGCGGGCACAAGGTACCGGGGAATTCCCCTATGCCTTGTGTCCGCCAATCTGTTTATTACGCTCTATAGTGGTGGTGCCTTCCTGAAGGTTCATACCTTTCAAAATCGCATTTTTCCCGAATTTTTTCTTGATATCCAGCATGGCCTGCTGCATTTTCTTCTCTTTTTCCAGAAGCGCGTTCTCCTCCTGCTGTTGTTTTTCAAGTGCAGCATAATCAGTAAAAAGATCCATCTGTTCAAAGGCAGTGTTCTGTTTCCTCTCAGATTCCGGAACCAGGTTATTGGCAGTAAGAGAAAAGCGCCTTACCAGCAGGTGCGGATTGATAATGCGGTCATACAGCCTAAGGGCGGCCTCTGTGAGAAGTCTGGCAGAGGAGGTCTGCAGGGAAAGATTCTGCGTCCCGTGGGCATGCTTGGGAACCTGGCGGCCATAGCGGTCGGTTGTCACAGGACCGTGGTAACTTTTTCGGATGGCGGGATCTGTGAGGTTGTCAATGTCGTATCCCACTGTGAGCACCAGCTGGTTTGTTACCAGGCCTTTTTCTACCAGATCCAGAGCCATAAGGTCCGCCATTTCCTGTACCACCAGCCGTGCTTTGTCCGCTGGATAGGGACATGTCAGAACCTGACCGGAGCAGATGCTGCTGGATTCCGGTTTATAAGCCTTAATGTGGGAAATCCGACAGGGCTCGCAGCCCCAGGCGTGATCGATGAGAAGTTCGGCATTGATTCCGAACAGCCGGTACAAAAGCTCCTCATTATAGTAGTCCCCAGGTCCGCCAAGAGAACATCTTGCAATATCACCCATGGTGAAAATCCCGTTCTCCTCAAGCTTTTTCGCATAGCCCCTTCCCACGCGCCAGAAATCTGTAAGAGGCCTGTGGCTCCACAGCTGCAGCCTGTATTCCCTCTCATCCAGAAAAGCAATGCGGACGCCGTACTCATCTGCGGGAATGTGCTTGGCCATAATGTCCATGGCAATCTTGGCAAGGTAAAGATTGGTGCCGATTCCGGCTGTGGCTGTGATTCCTGTGGTCTGCAGCACATCCAGGATCATTTCCCGGGCAAATTCCCAGGCTGTTTTGCCGGAAGAGGGCAGGTAATCGGTCAGATCGATAAAGACCTCATCAATGGAGTAAATATGGATGTCTTCCGGTGCAACGTATTTCAGGTACAGCTTGTAGATCCTGGTGCTTTGTTCCATGTAGAGGGACATTCTGGGCGGCGCAATGATATAGTCGATGGCATATTCCGGATGGGCAAAAAGCTCGCCTGTATCGCAGGAAGCCCCGGTAAACTGGTGCCCCGGCGCGTATTTCTGCCGCATGTAGTTGGCCTTTTTGATCCTCTGTTCCACCTCAAAAAGCCTGGCCCTTCCAGGAATCCCATATGCCTTCAGCGCCGGGGAAACCGCAAGACAGATCGTCTTCGATGTACGGGACGCATCCGCCACCACCAGATTCGTCACCATCGGATTCAGCCCCCGCCTGGTACATTCCACGGATGCATAAAAGGATTTCAGATCGATGCACAGATAAGTGCGGTTCTGCAAATCTGTTTTATTTTTTTTCAAATCTATATTTCGATCATTTTCATAATCATTCATGTCCATAAGAAAGAATCTCCCTTGCCGCCTGTTTCTCTTTCTCTTATTATAATCCATTTTGCAGGTCAAAAAAAGGGACGAATCTGCGGCATCCTTAATTTTCAACACTATTGAGGAAACTTCTGGGAAATGTTATGATAAGTGAAAATTCTGATAGTGCAAAGGAGGAGGTATAGTATGTCATCCCTACACCGTACAAATAAATACGACGACATGATCGATCTGCCCCATCATGTTTCTAAAACCCATCCGCCTATGGACATTATGGACCGGGCGGCGCAGTTTTCGCCGTTTGCGGCGCTGACGGGGTATGAGGCGGCTGCAGAGGAAACCAGGCGTCTGACCCAGCCGAAGATCGAGCTGGACGAATCGGAGAAAGAGCTTCTGGACATCCGGCTCCATGATCTTGAGACGCAGTTTTCCCAACGCCCAGAGATCACGATCACCTACTTTATTCCAGACACCAAAAAAGAGGGCGGCGCTTATCACACCTTTACCGGAAACATAACCAAAATCGATCACACCCGGCGAAGCCTGATTCTCGCAAACGGCGAAATCATCCCCATAGAAAACATATATGATATTCAGTTTTAAATGAAACAGAAGGACTATTTCGTGATCTGCTTTTTCAAAGTTACTGTTCATAGGTAATATTCCGCGAGGTGTTTTTTGTGAACAAAGTTCACAGAAAACCCGAGGATTGCGGCGCGAAATCATGCAAAGCATGATTTCTGTGCATCGCGAAGCGTGTTACTGGGCACAGAGTGAACAGTAACTTTTCAAACACGCTCTAAGGAAAATAGGGAACAAATGGACAAAAGCAAGAATCTGTGGTAGTATAAACTCATTCAGCATATGGATGAGGAGTCATTTTTGATATGAATAGAAAAATCACCCCGAAAACAATCAGGCTGCACACTGTATTTGCCTTTTTGATAACCTTCGCTGTTGTTATGATCTGCGCTGTGATCTTGAACCAGAACCAGGTGAAGGAAGAGCAGATGAAAGCTGCCTTTACCGCAGAGTCCACAGTAAACCGGATCGAATCCCAGATGAACCAGTATCTGGTCGCTTCCGATTTTATGAAAAACGTGGTAGAAAGCGGTTATGTGGTTACGGACAATCAGTTTGCCCAGATGGCCACGCTGCTTCAGGACGAGGAACATGTAATCGAAGCCTTTGAGCTGGCCAAGGACGGTTTGGTCTCCCAGGTATATCCCCTGGAGGGAAATGAGGAAGCCATCGGACTTGACATGCTCACCCAGCCTGAGCGCAGGAAGGAAGCCCAGCTTGCCAAGGAAAGCGGCCAGTACACCATTGCCGGTCCTTTTGAACTGGTACAGGGCGGCACCGGAGCCCTTCTTTTTGACCCGATCTATATGGAAGATGCATCCGGGGAAGAAACCTTCTGGGGATTTTCCCTTCTGGTTCTGAACTGGGATAAATTTGTGGACAGGCTGGGGCTTGATTCCCTTGAAAATGCCAACTATCACTACCGGATCTGGAAGCACAATATGAGCACAGACCAGGATGTTTCCATTGCACAGTGTGATGACCTGGATCTGACCTCTGTACTGGAAGTTGCCTGCAAGGTGCCAAATGATACCTGGTATTTCGAGATTGCAGCAAGGAACGGCTGGTTATCCGCCAACACGGTTCTGGCAGATTTTGTGATTGCCCTTGCCATCGCATTTCTGGCGGGAATCGGATTCTGGCAGTTTGAGCAGCAGCGCTACAAGGACCGGGTATATGCCAGAGAGATTGAGAAATCCGCCGCCAAGGCCCGCCTGGCAAACGAAGCCAAGACCCGCTTCCTTTTCAATATGAGCCACGATATCCGGACGCCAATGAACGCCATCATCGGCTTTTCCGAGCTTTTGGAGGAGCATATCACAGAGCGGGAAAAGGTTGTCGACTATATCCAGAAGATTAAATCTTCCAGTGAGTTTCTGCTCTCTTTGATCAACGATATTCTGGAAATGGCAAGGATTGAAAGCGGAAAGGCATCCCTGAATCCGGCACCTGTGAATTCGAGAAAGCTTTTGGAATCCTTAGAAGCTGTTTTCGAGCCAACCATGAGGAAGAAAGACCTGCAATATACCTGCAGGCTGAATATCAACCATGACTATGTGATCTGCGATGAAACCAAGGTACGTGAGATCCTTTTAAATGTACTGGGCAATTCTGTGAAATACACGCCGGATGGCGGACAGATTTCCCTGATCGTTACGGAAATCCCTTCTCCAAAAGCCGATTGCGTCTCTACCCGCGTGATTGTGGAAGATACCGGAATCGGCATGAGCGAGAAATATCTGCCCCACATTTTCGAGGAGTTTACAAGAGAGCGCACAAGTACAGAGAGCAAGGTAGTGGGGACCGGACTTGGACTTCCCATTGTGAAAGCGCTGGTTGAGCTGATGGAGGGAACCATCCAGGTAGAAAGCGAGCTTGGAAAAGGAACCCGAACCACCATTGAACTAACATTTCCAACTGCAACAAAGGAGCAGATCGACTCTTTACATATCCAGCTTCCTTCAGATGAAAAATCTGATTTTGCAGGCAGGCGGATCCTTCTTGCAGAGGACAACGACTTAAATGCAGAGATTGCCATGACCATTTTAGAGGAGAACGGTTTCCTGGCAGAACGCGCCGAGGATGGCCAGATCTGCGTGGAAATGGTGAAAAATGCCAAAGACCGCTACTACAGCCTGATCCTTATGGACATCCAGATGCCGAACATGAATGGCTACGATGCTGCCCGGGAAATCCGCAGATTAGATGGGGAGAAGGCCCGCATTCCAATCATCGCCATGACCGCAAATGCTTTCGAGGAAGACAAAAAGAAAGCCCTTGCCGCCGGAATGAATGCCCATATCGCGAAGCCCTTCGACCTTCAGGTCCTGCTGAAAACAATGGAACAGGTTCTTTCTAAGTAAATTATTATTTAAAATAAAGATGCAGACTGCTAAAATAAGTTCCGGCAGTCTGTTTTTTATTGCAAAAACAGCTGTATCTCTTCGTTGTCGAATCTATTGGGGGAAAGGTATACTATAAAGTAATAGTTTTGAGGGGGAAGACCTACATGGGAAAGAATAAAAAGTTAAAAAAATTAGTTATGCTGCACACTTTGCTCTGGATGATGATAGGAGCAAATAAGAAAAGAAAATGTGAACATTTTTTAACAAAAATGAATTTTGTATATATTTTCAGCTTTTTCTTGCACTTCTTTTGTCAATTTGCTATAATTGTCTCAATAAACAGAAAGAAATGGGAGAGGTGAATTATGAATTTAGGTATCATTGCACATAATAGCAAAAAAGTTCTCATTGAAGATTTCTGTATCGCCTATAAGAATATCCTGGCCAAGCATGAGGTTTATGCTACAGGCACTACAGGAAGAAGAATCGAAGAGGCTACCGGCCTTCATGTCCACAAATTTTTACCGGGCAGTATCGGAGGCGATAAGCAGTTCATGGAGATGGTAGAGCGGCAGGATCTGGATATGGTAATACTTTTCTATAATCCTGTTATGATAGATCCGAAGGAGCCGGATATCACAGCCATTGTGAAGCGCTGTGACCAGTATAATATTCCGGTAGCGACCAACATCGCTACAGCAGAACTTCTTATTCTGGGGCTGGCCCGTGGAGATCTGGATTGGAGACTGAATCTGAAATGAGAGTCATCGCAGGAAAAGCAAGACGACTAAACCTTAAAACCGTGCCGGGCATGGAAACACGCCCCACCACGGACCGCATCAAAGAAACTCTTTTTAATATTCTTCAGCCTGAACTTCTGGACTGTCGTTTTCTTGATCTGTTCAGCGGAAGCGGAGCCATCGGCATTGAAGCACTCAGCCGCGGAGCTGCTCAGGCTGTTTTTGTTGAGAAAAATCCCAAGGCATGTGCCTGCATAAAAGAAAATCTTACATTTACAAAACTTGCAGATAGTGGTAAACTGCTGAACATGGATGTGCTGCAGGCCCTTCGTTCCCTGGAGGGGAAGGGCGTTTTCGACTGCATATTCATGGATCCGCCATATAATCACGAACTGGAGCACCAGGTTCTGGAGTATCTTCAGGACAGCACCATCCTTGATGAGAATACACTGATCATCATCGAAGCTGATTTGGCTACAGATTTCGGATATGTGGAGGATCTTGGATATCGGCAGCTGCGTTCCAAAGAATATAAGACCAACAAGCATATATTTTTATGCCGGGGAAAGTGAGAAAAATACATGGTAATAGCTGTTTATCCTGGAAGTTTTGATCCGGCCACCTACGGTCACCTGGATGTAATCAGACGTGCAAGCGTTTCTTTCGATAAAGTAATCGTAGGAGTTTTGCATAATTCTGCAAAAAGTCCGTTGTTTTCTGTGGAAGAACGTGTTAATATACTAGAAAAGGCAACAAAAGACATGCCGAATGTCACTGTTAAGGCATTTGAAGGTCTTTCTGTGAATTTTGCCCGAGAGAATCATGCACAGGTAATCGTGCGCGGGCTCCGTGCAGTGACGGACTTTGAGTTCGAGCTGCAGATGGCACAGACGAACCGGGTACTTGCTCCGGATGTTGACACCGTGTTTCTGACGACCAGCCTGGAATATGCTTACCTCAGTTCCACCATCATGAAGGAAGTGGCAAGCTATGACGGCGACCTGAGCAAATTTGCTCCGCCGGAAATTACCAAAGCTGTAAAGGAAAAGATGCACGATTTGAAGAAATAGAATAAGGAGAGTTTACTATGAGCAGCAGAATTGAACAGATCATTGAAGAAATCGAAGAGTATGTAGACAGCTGTAAATATCAGCCGCTTTCTACAACCAAGATTGTAGTGAATAAGGAAGAGATTGAGGAGCTTCTTCGTGAACTCCGTCTTAAGACACCAGATGAGATCAAGCGTTATCAGAAGATCATCAGCAATAAGGATGCTATCCTTGAGGATGCACAGACCAAGGCTGACGCTCTGATCGCAGATGCTCAGAATAAAGCGCAGGAGCTTGTGACACAGCATGAGATCATGCAGAAGGCATACGCTCAGGCCAACGAGACCATCAATGCAGCGAACCGTCAGGCTCAGGAGATCCTTGACTCCGCTACACAGGATGCCAACAGCATTCGTCTCAGTGCGATCACCTATACAGATGATATGATGGCCAACATCGGCTCCGTTCTGAATCAGACTCTTGAGGATGCAGGCGGCAAATACAAAGGATTCATCGATGCCCTTCAGGCTTGCCTGGACGTTGTAAATCACAACCGTCAGGAGCTTGCTCCGCAGACTGCACAGGCAGCTGCCATTTCCGGATCCTATCAGACATCTGATACAGAGACATCCAAGGAAGATGAAGACCTTTTAAATGAGATTGGCGATAACTAAATGATTGTCCATAATCAGGAATTTTTCTCTGGCACAGCGTATTCTCATATATGCTGTGCCAGTTTTATAAGAAGAGAAGGGTAAGCACAGCGGTTATGGCTGTGTTCAGGCATTTTGCAGAAGCGTATGGACGAAGGGAGAGATCCTTTCCAAGTACGCTTTTTGTCTGCGCCACAATGCAAAGCCCGCCGAATGCACTCATGCAAAGGGCAAGAAGAACCCGCAGCCGGAAAGGAAAGCCAGAAAACAAAAGCCCGTGGACGCCTGTGGTTACCTCGATCATTCCCCAAAAAATATATTTGCCCCCAGGCGGCAGAAACCAGAAATGGCTGACGCAGGCGGAGATAATGGAAAACATCAGGATGTAGCCGCCCAGCTTTGCCATGGTTTCAAAACTGTTCATGATCACGGAATCGAGGATGCCTCCCTGTGCGGCTGCCCTGTTTTCTGTAGATTCCAGGTCTGCAAAAACAGGCGTGCTTTTTTTTCGAAAGACGAAGAAGCGGAAAAAGCACATGCAGGTCATATCTGAAAGAAACAGAATTCCCACCAGAAATCCCACCGGAACTTTTCCCTCCAGACAGATCTGGCCCACATATGTAACAAGAAAGGCAGGACTTGGATTGTTGCAGCAGGTCAGCAGGTATTCCGATTCCTGGCGGTTGATTTTCCCGGCGTGATACAGATCGGCGGTGAGCTTTGCACCCATGGGATAGCCGCAGAGCAGGCCAAGAACAAAGGCGTAGGCTCCTTCTCCGGAAAGTCCGGTAAGCACCTTGAAAAATGGTGCGATTGGTTGTACAATTCTTGTAATTCCATCTGTGCGAAGCAGGATCCCGGTCAGGATCAAAAAGGGCAGAAGAGTGGGAAGCAGGGTGTCCAGCCAAAGCCCCAGTCCCTCCCGCGCAGCCGCCAGCGCTTCCTTTGGAAATGCAAGAAGAAATGCCAGAAGCAGGCATATGGTGAGAATTGTGATTCTTTTTTTCATATTGACCTCATAAATGTTGACGTTGTTGTTCACTTGAATCAGCTGTACTGCGCCTATGGGCGCTTCCACAACTGCCGACCATCCCGATGTCCAAGAATTCGCTCGTGCGGGGCATGGTTCGTTCCTGGCTGCCGTCTGGGGGCTTTCATAGTAAAGCACCTTGCGGAACGCTGCCAGTGAACAGCAATCAGACAGTTCTTTCGTACTAACATCTTATTCTAAAAAGAACGAAACTTTCCATTAAAAAACGAAAACGGAGGTAATTTTACATGCCAGTATTAGAAAACTATGAACCGAAAAAGGTATTCCACTATTTTGAAGAAATCTGCGCCATTCCCCACGGCTCCGGAAATACCAAGCAGATCAGTGATTATCTGGTAAAATTCGCCAAAGACCACGACTTTGACTACGTGCAGGATGACATGAACAATGTGGTAATCTATAAACCAGCCACCCCAGGCTATGAAAAAGCCCCTGTGCTGATCCTTCAGGGACATATGGACATGGTCTGCGAAAAGCGCCCGGAGGTAGAACATGATTTTACCAAAGACGGCTTAAAGCTTCGTGCAGACGGTGATTTTCTCTCGGCAGAGGGAACCACACTTGGCGGTGACGACGGAATTGCAGTGGCTTACGGGCTGGCAATTCTTGACAGCACAGATCTTCCCCATCCTGCACTGGAAGTCCTTTTCACAGTAGATGAAGAAATCGGACTTCTCGGCGCAGACGGCTTCGACTGCAGCGTGTTAAAGGGCAGACGGATGATCAACCTGGATTCTGAGAACGAAGGCAGTCTGTGGGTAAGCTGTGCAGGCGGCGTTTCCGGAAATTCTTACCTTCCGGTACAGCGTGTGGACGCATCCGGGGAAAAGCTTTCTGTGAAGATCTGCGGCCTTACAGGCGGCCATTCCGGTGCGGAGATCGACAAGAACCGTGCCAGCGCCAATATTCTCATGGGCCAGTTCCTCTATGAGCTGGGTGCGGTCTGCGGCTATGCCCTTGCAGAGTTAGAAGGCGGCCAGAAGGACAACGCCATTCCAAGAGAGTGCCAGGCTTCCATTCTTGTGCTGCCGGAGGAAGTATCTGCAGTTACCTCTCTTGCAGAAAAAATGCAGAAGGATTTCCGGGAGGAATACACAGGCTCCGATGAAAACATTACCATCCAGGTAACAAAAGAAGGGGAAGCAGACGCATCCGTCCTTCACCCAACCAGCCAGGAGAAAGTAATTTTCTACCTGATGAACCTGCCCTTTGGCGTGAAAAAAATGAGCGGCACCATTGAAGGGCTGGTAGAGACCTCCTGCAACCCTGGAATCCTGAAACTGTACGGAGATGAGCTGTTTGTACAGACCAGCATCCGAAGCGCTGTAGGCACAGCCAAGGAAGCCCTTTCCCACAAGATCCAGTATCTCACAGAGTTCCTGGGCGGAGAGTACGACACAGAGGGCGATTATCCGGCCTGGGAGTACCGCAAGGATTCCCCTCTTCGGGATAAGATGGTAGAAGTGTACCGTGACCTGTACGGCAAAGAACTGAAAGTAGTTGCCATCCACGCTGGACTGGAATGCGGACTTTTCTATGAGAGAATGGAAGGGCTTGACTGCACCTCCCTTGGCCCGGATATTCTGGATATCCACACCTCTGAGGAGCGTCTGGACATGGGTTCTGTGAAACGGGTGTGGGAATATTTAATAGAAGTTTTGAAAAATTTGAAAGATTGAATCAGCCTTAAAGATTCGCTTTCCTGCAACTGATTCTCATCGAAAAAGTTCCAATTGAATCATTATTCTGACAATTTCAAAACAGCTGCACAGGAAAAATTTTTCCGCCGCAGCTGTTTTTTTGTTCTACTTTTTCCTTTTCCACATATATTATCTGAGGGTAAAAAAATCGCCCCACATTTTCCCATATCTAAGAGAGGAAATGCCATGAAAAGAAAGACCGGAAAACAGCTGATCCTTCTTCTGTTTCTTTTGTTTGCGGTAACTGCGCTTCAGAATTTTATTCAGCAAAGGAGCAGGGCATCCCTGCTGCACACGGACACCTGTTTTACAGAAAGCTTCCGTGAACAGGCACTTTCGCCCTTGCTTTACCAGCAATTGGAAGCAGGAAATTACACGGATGGAGAATTTGCCGATCTTTTTACTGCCACTATGCTGAACCAAAGGTTTTACCCCAAAAAGATTTCCGGCGACAACTGCCCCTATCTTCGCTTTAAACAGGACGAGTATCTTTTTTTGAAAGACTGCTACAGCGCCATCTGGAACGACCTGGAAACCTTCCCCATTCCCGCCCGGACCGGGACGGACATTCAGGAAGAGATTTCCTATGAAAACACCTTTGGCGCCAGGCGGGATTATGGCGGCAGCCGCACCCACGAGGGCTGTGATCTTTTTGGCAGGATTTCAGAATCCGGATTTTATCCAGTGATCTCCATGACTTCTGGAACTGTGGCAAAAATCGGATGGCTTCCTCTTGGCGGGTATCGGATCGGCATACGTGCTTCCCACGGCGGCTATTTTTATTACGCTCACCTTGCTTCCTATGAGAAAAATTTTCAGATCGGGGAACCGGTAAAAGCGGGCCAGATCCTGGGATATATGGGCGATACCGGATACGGAGAGGAAGGAACCGCCGGGAAATTCCCGGTGCATCTTCATCTTGGAATCTATATAGATACCCAGGCGGGAGAGGAGCTTGGCGTAAATCCCTACTATGTTTTACAGGCTATGGAGAAAAAAGCGAAAAAATACACGTATTGATAACAAATTTTTCGAAATATATGTTATAATAACTCAATAGTGCCGGGGAAGATATTTTCCCGCGCCCTGATATCCGCGAATTGCTTCGCTGTAAAGCAGCTCCTGCAATTCGGGGGCATTCGTTTTGTAAGGAGCGATTTATATGGAAATACAGTTATGGAGAAGCATTTTATGCCCCTACGAACTGGCGGTCAAGGAACTGATCGTCAAATTTGAACACATTATCAGCGAACACAGAGAAAATGATCTGTATTCCCCCATCGAGCAGGTAAGCGGCCGCGTGAAAAGCGTGGCCAGCATCCTGGAGAAAATGCAGCGCAAGCATATTCCCATGGAGCGCATGGAAGAGGAAGTGGAAGACATTGCCGGAATCCGCATTATCTGCCAGTTTGAGGAAGATATTGAGACAGTCGCCTCCCTGATCCAGAACCGTTCTGACATTACCATCAAAAGTGAGAAGAACTATCTGAAGCATGTGAAGCAGAGCGGCTACAGAAGCCTTCACCTGATCATTTATTATACAGTGGAAACCTTAAACGGCCCCAGGAAGCTTCAGGCGGAGATTCAGATCCGCACCATGGCAATGGACTTCTGGGCCACCATCGAGCATTCCCTTCAGTACAAGTACAAAGGGGACATGCCTCCCCATGTTGCAGAGCGCCTGACCAATGCGGCAGACGCCATTATCCTTCTGGACCAGGAGATGTCCTCTGTGCGTAATGAGATCATGGATGCACAGAATTCTTCCCAGATGCAGTCCAACCTTGTGAAGGATATTCTCAATAATATAGAGAATCTTTACCGCGTATCCAGCGAGAGAGAAGTGATCAAGATCCAGACCGAATTCCTTCGGGTTTTCCATACCAAGGATCTGAAGCAGCTGGAGCGCTTCCACAGACAGCTTGACATTATCGCAGAGGGCTACCGGGCCCAGGCTGTCTACCATGACATCGGCGGTCACCAGCCTGGGAAAGGATGCATTTCCTGACGCCCTGCCGGATTTTGACCATACATAGGAGAAAAGAATCAATGTCACAATTTTTACCCGTTAACAAAAAAGATATGGAAGAGCGCGGCTGGGACCAGCTTGATTTTGTCTACGTGACAGGAGATGCATATGTGGACCATTCTTCCTTTGGAAGCGCCATTATCAGCCGTCTTCTGGAGAGCCGGGGGTACAAGGTGGGCATCATTCCTCAGCCGGACTGGCGCAAAAAAGAAAGCGTCACCGTGCTTGGGGAGCCCCGTCTTGGCTTTCTGGTCAGCGCAGGCAACATGGATTCCATGGTGAACCACTACACCGTTGCCCGCAAGCATCGCCAGAAGGATTCCTATTCCCCCGGCGGGAAGATGGGACTTCGCCCGGACCGCGCCGTGATCGTATACAGCAACCTGATCCGCCAGACCTATAAGAAGACACCCATTATTCTCGGCGGGATTGAAGCCAGCTTAAGGCGAATGGCCCACTACGACTACTGGGAAAATAAAGTGAAGCACAGCATTCTTATGGATTCTGGCGCAGATCTGATTTCCTACGGAATGGGCGAGCACTCCATTATCGAGATTGCAGAAGCCCTGGACAGCGGCATTCCTGTGGAGGAGATCACTTATGTGGCAGGAACGGTGTACAAGTGTAAAGACCTTTCCCGCACCTACCAGCCTGTTGTTCTTCCTTCCTTCGAGGAAGTGAAAGAGGACAAAATGGCCTATGCCAGAAGCTTTGCCATCCAGTATCAGAACACAGACCCATTCACAGCAGCCACCATGGCAGAGTCCTACGGAAACAAAGGCTATGTGATCCAGAATCCTCCAGCTCTTCCCCTTACCCAGGATGAGATGGACGATGTGTACGACCTTCCCTATACCGGGCAGTATCACCCCATGTACGAGAAGGACGGCGGCATTCCTGCATTGGAGGAGATCAAATTCAGCCTCACCAGCAACCGGGGCTGTTTTGGAAGCTGCAGCTTCTGCGCCCTCACCTTCCATCAGGGAAGGATCCTGCAGACCAGAAGCCATGAATCCATTCTCAAAGAAGCGTTTCATATGACCCAGGATAAGGATTTCAAGGGTTATATTCATGATGTAGGCGGACCTACCGCAGATTTCCGCCAGCCATCCTGTCAGAAACAGCTGACCAAGGGCGTGTGCAAGAACCGGCACTGTCTTTTCCCAACGCCCTGCAAGAATCTGACCGCAGACCATAAGGATTACGTTTCCCTGCTTCGGAAGCTCCGTGCTGTTCCTAAAGTAAAGAAAGTATTCGTCCGTTCCGGCGTGCGTTTTGACTACGTTCTTGCAGATCCGGACAAGACCTTTCTCAATGAGCTTGCACGGTATCACGTAAGCGGACAGCTTCGCGTGGCACCGGAGCATGTTTCTGACCAGGTTCTGAAATACATGGGCAAGCCTTCCCATGAGGTTTACCAGAAGTTCCTGAAGGAATTTGACAAGGCTACCAAAAGCGCCGGGCTGCAGCAGTTTGCAGTTCCCTATTTTATGTCCTCTCATCCTGGCTGTACCATGAAGGAGGCGGTAAAGCTGGCAGAATATGTGCGGGATCTTGGATTTACCCCGGAACAGGTACAGGATTTTTATCCCACCCCGTCCACCTTGTCCACTTGCATGTATTACACCGGAATCCATCCCCTTACCGGGGAGAAGGTTTACGTGCCTAAGAACGCCCATGAGAAATCCATTCAGCGTGCCCTTATGCAGTATAAGAATCCTGCCAACCGGGAGCTGGTTCTGGAGGGATTGAAGATTGCAGGGCGCATGGACCTGGTAGGCTATGGAGAGAAGTGCCTGATCCGTCCAATCAGAGAGGGACATGAGAAAGCATCCGGTGAGAAATCCCGTTTCGGGCACCAGCAGGGACATGTCTCTTCCGGCAGAAAGAAAACCATCCGTAATAACCACACAAGAAAAAAGCAGAAATAGGAGTGTTTTCATGAAATTAATGCAGACAAACAAAGGAGAATTCGGGTATCTGAAGCGTGAGCGGAAGCGCAGGATCATCATTGCTGCCATTTTGCTTGGCGTACCCTTATTTATTTTTATCAGCATGTGGATCTACCTTGGCACAAGGAACACCATCTGGACCATCATTGCCCTGGTGGGCTCCCTTCCCGGCTGCAAGGCTGTGGTAGACGTGATCATGGTCATGCTTGCCAAGCCTGTGAACCCTGCTGTATACAAGAAGATCCATGCCCATCAGGGAGACCTTGTGATGGCATATGAGATGTACATGACTTTCTACGAGAAGAAATGTGCCATCGACGCCATCGCCGTGTGCGGCAATACAGTGGTGGGCTACACCAGCGATCCCAAGGCTGACACAGGTTTTATGGCAGAAGAGGCCCAGAAGCTTGTGCGCAAGAACGGCTACAAGGTAGATGTGAAGATCCTTAGCGAGCTCCGGCCGTTTCTGGAGCGCCTGGATTCCATGAACGCCCACAAGGATTCCTTAGAAGAAGGGCTTAAATTCACCCCGGATCCCAGATATCCGGACTTTACAAGAGATGATATGGTAAAACATGTGATCCTGAATCTTTGCATTTAAAGGGGACTCCCATGAAAGAATTTATCATTAACGAAAACGAAGCGGGACAGCGTTTTGACAAGTATCTTGGGAAGCTTCTTCGGGAAGCGCCCAAAAGCTTTTTTTACAAAATGCTCCGCAAGAAGAACATCACCTTAAACGGAGGGAAAGCCACAGGCAATGAGAAGCTTTCTTCCGGCGACCATGTGAAGCTGTTCCTTTCCGATGAAACCTTTGAAAAATTTTCCGGCAGTGAGGAAAAGGTGGCAAGGGCGCACCAGAAGCTTGAGATTGTATACGAGGACGAAAATGTGCTTCTCATCAACAAGCCTGCAGGCATGCTTTCCCAGCCTGCGGATGATAAGGAGCCGTCCATGGTGGAATACCTCACCGGATATCTCTTAGAGGAGGGAGCTGTGACAGAAGCTTCCCTTCACACCTTCCGCCCGTCCGTGTGCAACCGCCTGGACCGAAATACCAGCGGAATTGTGGCAGCGGGCAAAACCCTTGCCGGGCTGCAGGAGCTCTCTGGCCTTTTCCACGACAGAAGCCTTCACAAGTTTTACCGCTGTCTGGTAAAGGGCGTCATAAAAAACGAAAAATATATCAAAGGTTATTTGCATAAAGACGAAAAATGTAATAAAGTAACAGTACAGGAAAAAGAAACCCCTGGAGCACTTCCCATTGAGACCAGATACCGTCCCCTTGGGGATAACGGAAGCGTCACCCTTCTTGAGGTGGAGCTGATCACAGGACGGACCCATCAGATCAGGGCCCACCTTTCTGGAACCGGCCACCCTCTTGTGGGAGATTACAAGTACGGCTCCCGCGCCTTTAACGAGGAGTACCGTAAGAAATATGGCCTGAAATCCCAGCTGCTCCACGCATACAGACTGGAGATCCCGGAAATTCCCGGGCGGCTTTCCTATCTGTCCGGCAGAGAATTTACAGCACCTTTGCCCCGGCAGTTTCAAAATATCCTGAAAGAGGAACACGTAGAGGAGAATAAATCATATGAAAATCTGGCATGAAGTATGGGACTATGTAAAAATGATCATCATTGTAGTGGCAGTGGTCCTGGTGGTCAACAATGTGGTACTGATCAACGCGAAAATTCCTTCTGAGTCCATGGAGAAAACAATTATGACCGGAGACCGTATTTTCGGCTTCCGTCTTGCTTACGGAATCAACCTGGATCTGTTCGGACATGAGATTTCCAAGAAGACCAAAGATCCGGAACGTTTTGACATTGTAATCTTCAAGTATCCGGATGACGAGAGCCAGCTTTTCATTAAGCGTGTGATCGGTCTTCCGGGAGAAACCGTTGAGATCAAGGACGGAAAGGTGTACATCGACGGATCTGAGACGCCTCTTGATGACTCCTTTATCCCGGAGAAAATGCGAGGCAGCTACGGGCCCTATACTGTTCCCGACAACTGCTATTTTATGCTGGGAGACAACCGGAACAATTCCAAGGATTCCCGTTTCTGGACCAACACCTTCGTGCGGTTTGACCAGATTGTGGGAAAAGCAATTGTAAGATATTATCCGTCCATCAAGCTTCTTGGCTACGAGGAGCCGTAACCATGTCCACATGGAACAGCCGAGGCCTCCGGGGTTCTACCCTGGAGGACCTGGTAAACAGAACCAACGAACAATACCGGGAAAAGGGACTTGCCCTTGTGCAGAAGATTCCTACCCCGATTACTCCGGTACGCATGGACAAGGACAGCCGCCATATCACCCTGGCGTATTTTGACCAGCGAAGTACCGTTGACTACATAGGTGCAGTACAGGGAATCCCTGTCTGCTTTGACGCAAAAGAATGCAGCG
Organism: Blautia acetigignens; assembly: GCF_025566865.1. NCBI lineage: Bacteria > Bacillati > Bacillota > Clostridia > Lachnospirales > Lachnospiraceae > Blautia > Blautia acetigignens. Next base: position 64,361 of record NZ_JAOQJM010000004.1, on the reverse strand, counting down.
CCCAGACGTTTCCTCTGGCAAATATCCACCCCCATCAGGTGAAATTTATGGAGGACTTTGAAAAACAGAACGGCGTGGCATTTTTTCTTATATTTTTCAGCTATTTAAATGAATTCTACTATCTGACCTTCCGGGAGCTGATGGGCTTCTGGAAAAGGATGGAAGAGGGCGGGCGAAAGAGTTTCCGGAAGGAAGAACTGACCGAAGAATTTTATCTGCCGAAAAAGGGCGGGGTGCTGGTGCCTTATCTGGAGGGGATTAAGCTGGATCTGGAGAGACGATAATGCCAATAAAGTTACCGGGCAGATCGTGAACAGTAACATCGGCGTTACTGTTCATAGGTAACATCGGCACGACCTGCCGGTAACGGGACGAAACAATATCTTGACATTCTCACTTGATTCTACTATAATCAACATTGATTTTGTATTATCGTGGTAGCGTAGTAAAGTGTTTATAGATTAACAAACTACGAAAACATCGGGAACTGACAATCGATTTTCCCTGTTATCCACCACAAAAGAAAACAAAGAAGAACTGTGGCATTATCGCAGTTACAACTAAGAAACAACATGGAGGAATATGATATGCAGAGGATTTTTCATACGCCGGAAGGAGTACGGGACATTTACAGTCAGGAATGCAGCCGAAAGCGCAGGCTTCAGGAGAAGCTTCACCACGTATTCCATCAGTATGGATTTGAAGATATAGAGACTCCCACCTTTGAATATTTCGAAGTATTCAGCAAGGAAGTGGGAACCATTCCCTCCAGGGATCTTTATAAATTTTTTGACAGAGAGGGCAATACCCTGGTGCTTCGCCCGGACTTCACCCCGTCCGTATCCAGAGCCTGTGCCACCTATTTTAACCCGGAGAAGGAAGTGGTAAGCCTTTGCTACACAGGCAACACCTTCATCAACAATTCCAGCTTCCGCGGCAGACTCAAAGAGACCACACAGATGGGCGTGGAGCGCATGGGAGATGATTCCCCGGAGGCAGATGCAGAGATTCTCGCCATGACTGTAGAGTGCCTTCTGACTGCTGGTCTGACAGAATTCCAGGTAAGCGTAGGCCAAGTAGATTACTATAAGGCCATTTTTGCCCAGACCGGAATGAGCCAGGAAGAGGAAGAAGAGCTTCGGGAACTGATTTCCCAGAAGAATTATTTCGGCGTGGAAGAGCTTGTTAAGAGCAAGAAGATGGACAAATCTCTTGCGAAGGTTCTTTCCCAGCTTCCTCAGATGTTCGGTTCCGCAGAGGTTCTTGAGAAGGCCAAAGCCCTGACCGATAACCCGCAGGCTTTAAAGGCAGTGGCACGCTTAGAAGAAATTTATGAGCTTCTTAAGGTTTATGGTTATGAGAAGTATATTACCTTTGATTTTGCCATGCTCAGCAAATATCATTATTATACCGGAATTATTTTCCAGGCTTACACCTACGGCACAGGAGAGCCTCTGATCAAGGGAGGCCGCTACAACCAGCTGATGAAGCATTTCGGTAAGCCGGCAGCTTCCATTGGATTTGCCATTGTGGTAGACAACCTTCTTATGGCACTTTCCAGACAGAAGCTGGAAATGGAAGACCCGGATGACGTGACCATGATCACTTACCGCAAGGAGAACCGGATCCAGGCAATCAAGGAAGCCAAAGAACTTCGCGCCCAGGGCAAGAACGTAGCCCTTCGCCCGGAGAAAGTAACGAAGGTATGTGAGGTGGAATTATGAGATATCTGACTTTTGCCCTTACCAAGGGAAGACTTGCAGACAAGACCCTTGCTCTGCTGGAAAAAACAGGAATCACCTGTGAGGAGATGAAAGACAAAGACTCCCGTAAACTGATCTTTGTAAACGAAGAACTGAAAATGCGTTTTTTCCTTGCAAAGGGACCGGATGTGCCCACCTATGTGGAATACGGCGCAGCGGATATTGGAATCGTAGGCAAGGATACCATATTAGAAGAGGGACGGAAGCTTTATGAGGTGATGGACCTTGGCTTTGGTGCCTGCCGCATGTGCGTGTGCGGACCGGAGAGCGCAAAGCCCCTTCTTGCATCCAACCAGCTCATCCGCGTGGCAACCAAGTATCCAAATATTGCCAAGGATTATTTCTATAACAAAAAGCACCAGACGGTTGAGATCATTAAACTGAACGGTTCCATTGAGCTTGCTCCTATTGTAGGGCTTTCCGAGGTGATCGTGGACATTGTGGAGACCGGAAGCACCCTTCGTGAGAACGGCCTGAAGGTTCTGGAGGAGGTTTGCCCTCTTTCTGCCAGAATGGTAGTGAACCAGGTAAGCATGAAAATGGAAAATGAGCGGATCAGCAAGCTGATCGAAGAGCTGAGAGAAGTGATTTAAAGAAAAAAGTCGCAGGCCAGCGATATGATCATATTGGAAAGTCAGTTACAGACAGAAAGAGAGACGAAGTAAAATGCGTACAGTAAGATTAACAAAGGAATCTACAAAAGATATTCTGGAAAATCTGTTAAAAAGAAGCCCAAACAATTATGGCAAATTTGAAGCAGCTGTTGCAGACATTCTTGCCAATGTGAAGGAAAAAGGAGACGAAGCCCTGTTCTCCTATACAAAGGAATTTGATAAGGTAGAGGTTACCGCAGACACCATCCGTGTAACCGAAGCGGAAATCCAGGAGGCCTATGAGGCAGTGGACGCTTCCTTACTGGAAGTCATCCGCAAGGCTCTTGTAAACATCCGCAGCTACCACGAGAAACAGCGCCAGAACAGCTGGTTTACAAGCACAGAGAACGGCACCATGCTGGGCCAGAAGGTAACTCCTCTGAACCGTGTAGGCGTTTACGTTCCAGGAGGAAAGGCAGTTTATCCTTCTTCCGTTCTTATGAACATTGTGCCTGCCAAAGTTGCAGGAGTGCCCCACATTGTAATGACCACCCCTCCGGGAAAAGACGGAAAGGTGAATCCTTCTACATTAGTTGCAGCCAAGGAAGCCGGCGCTGACGAGATCTACAAGGTAGGCGGCGCACAGGCTATCGGCGCACTTGCCTACGGTACTGCCAGCATCCCGAAAGTAGACAAGATCGTGGGACCTGGAAATATTTTCGTAGCACTGGCAAAGAAAGCCGTTTACGGACATGTCAGCATTGATTCTATCGCAGGACCAAGTGAGATCCTGGTTCTTGCAGATGAGACTGCCAACCCACACTATGTTGCAGCTGACCTTCTTTCCCAGGCAGAGCACGACGAGATGGCTTCTGCAATCCTCATTACCACCAGCACTGAGCTGGCGCAGAATGTGGAGAAAGAGATTGATGGCTATCTGAAGGTTCTCTCCAGAAGAGAGATCATTGAAAAATCCCTGGAGAATTTCGGATACATTCTCATTGCAGAGGATATGGATGAAGCCATTGATGCGGCTAATGAGATCGCATCCGAGCATATGGAGATCGTGACCAAGAATGCCTTCGAGGTGATGATGAAGGTGCGAAACGCAGGCGCTATCTTTATCGGTGAGTACAGCTCCGAGCCCCTGGGCGATTATTTTGCAGGGCCGAACCACGTACTTCCAACCAACGGAACTGCCAAATTCTTCTCCGCACTTTCTGTGGATGATTTTATTAAGAAATCCAGCATTGTATATTATTCCAGATCTGCACTGAAAGAAATCCACAAGGATATCATCCAGTTTGCCACCTCCGAGCAGCTGACCGCACATGCAAATTCCATTGCAGTCCGTTTTGAGGATGAGGACAAAAAGGAGGAGCCATGACAAGAGAGGCCCAGGTAACACGAAACACAAAAGAAACCCAGATTTCCCTGAAGCTAGGTTTGGACGGAAGCGGCAAAAGCAGCCTGGACACTGGCGTGGGATTTTTTGACCACATGCTGGACGGCTTTGCCCGCCACGGACTGTTTGACCTGGATGTGAAGGTGAAAGGGGATCTTCAGGTGGACGATCACCACACCATCGAGGACACGGGAATCGTCCTTGGCACTGCCATTAAAGAAGCAGTGGGAGACAAGAAGGGAATCCGCCGCTACGGAAGCTGCATTCTTCCTATGGATGAGTGCCTGGTGCTCTGCGCAGTGGATCTTGGAGGACGTCCCTATCTTTCCTTTGACGGAGAGTTCACAAGCGAAAAGATTGGCGATATGTCCACAGAAATGGTAAAGGAATTTTTTTATGCGGTTTCCTACACTGCGTCCATGAATCTTCACATTAAGGTTCTTACCCCGGGAAATAACCACCATATGGCAGAAGCTATGTTCAAAAGCTTCGCCAAAGCCCTGGACATGGCGGTAGCGTTTGACCCCCGCATTACAGACGTGCTTTCCACAAAGGGAAGCTTGTAAAAGGAGTATTTTTTACATGGAAAATTTAAAAAGCAAACTGTCCTGGTCTGATTTCAAGCTGAACAGTGACGGCATGGTTCCGGTCATTGTCCAGGATTACAAGACAGACCAGGTTCTGATGCTTGCCTATATGAATGAAGAAGCCTATGAGACCACTTTAAAGCTTGGAAAAATGACCTACTGGAGCCGCAGCCGGAACGAGCTGTGGACCAAAGGACTTACCTCCGGCCATGTTCAGTACGTGAAATCATTGACTATTGACTGTGATAATGATACAATCTTGGCAAAAGTGGAGCAGGTAGGTGCTGCGTGTCATACTGGAAACAGGACATGTTTTTTTACCCCGCTGCTCTAAAAAAGTAAGCCAAAGGTAAAACTATCGTATGAACAAACAAATGAAAAACACCCTGATCAAGGTTTTGATCTTTTTTGTGCTTCTTGTGGGCGCTTATTGTCTGTGGTGTCATTTCCTTACGGACAATGTGATCTGGACAAAGCTGAAAGTAAACGGCATTGCCATCCAGGGAATGACCGAAGAGGAAGCCATCGACGCCATTACAGAGGATTTCCAGAAGAATTATCAGGACAAACAGATGACTGTCACCCTGAACGGACAGGAGTTTAAGGTGTCCATTTATCCGGCGCTGAGCCTGGATGTGAAAGCAGTTGTGGCAAGTGCTTATTCTCTTGGACATGGCTCCTGGATCACTCACGGGACAGACCGCATCCAGCTTATGAACAGCAAGACGAAGGAAGAACTGACCCTTCTGCCTACTGTGCGCAACCAGGATGATTTAGATGCGGTGCTGGATGCAGCCGGGATCCAGAATGGTTCTACTACCATCCAGACCTCCTGTGAGCTCACAGATACCAGTCTTGTGATCACCAAAGGAATCACCGGAATGGGGCCGGATCTGAATGCTCTGAAAAAAGAAATCTTAAGTGCCATTTCCCGGGAAGATTACGAAGCGGTGATTGAATGCCCTACCGTGGAGACTGCGCCGGAAGAATTTGACATGGAAGCTTATTATGAGCAGGTACATACAGAAGCAACCGATGCTTCCCTGGGAGAGAATAATGAGATCATTCCTGCTGTGACGGGCATTTCCTTTGATGTGGAAGCTGCGCAGAACCGGCTTGACCGGGCAAGAGAGGGGCTTGTGATCACCATTCCTCTTGAGATTACTTTGCCGGAGGTTTCCACGGAGGAAATTGAGGCTCTGCCTTATCTGAACCTCCTTGGAACCTATACCACTTACGGCGGCGGTACCAAGAACCGGATCACCAATCTGAAGCTTGCAGTAGAAGCATGCGATGGGGTGGAACTGCAGCCGGGACAGACTTTTTCCTACAATGATACCTTAGGTCCCAGAACAGAAGAGCGGGGCTATAAGGAAGCGACGGTAATCGTAGGCGGCGAGCACGCCCAGGATATCGGCGGCGGAATCTGCCAGGTGTCCACCACCCTGTTTATGGCGTGCCTGCAGGCGGATCTTTCCATCGTAGAACGCCATAACCATGCAGCGCGTATTGACTATGTGGATGACGGACTGGATGCAGCAGTTGTTTACGGAAGCCAGGATTTCCGCTTCCAGAACAATACCTCTTATCCCATTAAGATTTTCGCAGTCTATGACGAAGCAGAAGAGTCTGTGACCGTATCCATTTACGGTACAAAGGAGAACAACAATACTGTAGAGATCACCACCGAACACTCCGATCCCAACACCTGCAAAACCTACCGCAGCGTGTATGATGAGGCGGGAAACCTGCTCCGCACAGAAGAGGTTGGGTATAGTCAGTATAAACAGTAAAGCGATGTTGCGTATTTCCCGCACAATAATTTAAAATATATGTTAAATTGTAGTTACTGGGCACGGAGTGAACAGTAACAAATTGTAGGCTGTCAGGTAGAAAGTGCCTTGGCAGCCTATTGATTTCAGTATAATAGTCTGCTATAATGAAATGAATTGAATAAATCCGTTTTCAGTGCCTTTGCAGAAAAAAAAGCTGCTGGTTAAGAGGGAATCAGGTGCAAATCCTGAGCGATCCGGTCACTGTAAACAGGGAATGAAATCCGAAGATGCCATTGGCAATGCGTTGCTGAGAAGGCTGGATTTCGTATTGATCTGTAAGTCAGGAAACCTGCTGAATTCGTTAATGAAAGCTTCCGAGGAAAGCACTTCATTCTCATGTAGCATATATTTCGACTATGGGATATATTGATTTCTGGTGCCTGTTCCCTTATGGGAGCGGGCATTTTTTTGCATTAGAAGAGTTTTCTGGAATTTTCCGAATACTCTGAGGCAGTCTTTGATTTATTCAGGCAACAATACCAGAAGATAACCATAAAAGAATCGAGGGAGAAAAATGAAAAGAAATTCAAAACGCTTTCTGGCACTGTTTCTTTCTGTGGCAATGACCGTCACTCCGGCTGCCCTTACACAGGCAGAAAGTGAGAGTACAGGCGTACAGGTTACGGTAACTCCGGCGGAAGAAGCTGTTGTGACAGAAGCTCCGAAAGAGGAGACTGCTCCTGCACAGGAAGAGAAGGCAGAAACAACTGCTCCGGAAGAGACCACGGCACCTACAGAGACTCCGGAGCAGACAGAAACTGCTGAGGTTTCTGTTACAGAAGCGCCAGCACAGACAGAGGATGCCAAAGAAGAGACTGCTGCTCAGCCAGCAGAAGACGCAGCTGTAACAGAAGCTCCGGCTGCAGAAGAAGCTTCCGGCAATGGGATTGCCACTTATACCATGCCAGAGGATTTAAAAGAAGACGGCTCAAACATGACCATTGATAAAGCAGATGATACTGCTTACAAAATGTTCAAAATTGCAAGCTCCTCTGCAGAATTAAAGGGTGATAAAATTAAAATAACCCTGACTTCTAACGGAAAGAACTACAATAAGATTTACCTTGGACATAAAGAAGATGCTGCATCTGTGATGGATGCCAATGCAATCGCAGGAACAGAGACAGAAACCGGATATACCTTCGTTTTCGAAATTGATGCAAAGGCAGAAGCTCAGACCATTTATCTGGTTCCCCATTCTGTAAAAAATAATGCATGGTATACGACCCAGGATCTGAAGCTGAACGTTCCAGGAATGAAAGCCCCGGAACCAACTGCCACACCAGAACCAACCGCAACTCCGGAGCCAACCGCAACTCCAGAGCCTACCGCCACACCAATTCCAACCGAGACTCCGGCAGCCTCTGACAACGAGATCAAGGACGCTGGCATCAAGCTGGTAAAAGAAGACGGCAACGAATTTGCCATGTTCGTGATCACTGGTTCTACTGTAAAATTAGAGGGCGACAAATACATCGTAACCCTTTCCACAGAGAAGCAGAACTATGACATGATTTACTTCGGAAGTTCCAGCGATGCAGATAAAGAGACAAAAGCTGTCCACGGCGTAGAGAATGCAGCAGGCGGCTATACATACACTTTCGAAGTTCCTGCAAGCAAGGAGACACAGACTGTTTCTGTAGTACCTCATTCCAAGAAGAGCCAGCACTGGTATGAAAAAGGCATTCTTACCATCAGTGTTCCGGCAGTTCCAGGATACGGCCAGGAGCCAGAGGTAACACCAGAACCAACCGTAACTCCTACTCCAGGCGAGACCCCGGAGCCAACCGCTACACCGGATTCCCCAGACAACGAGATTAAGGACGCAGGTATTAAGCTGGTAAAAGAAGACGGCAACGAATTTGCCATGTTCGTGATCACTGGTTCCACTGTAAAATTAGAGGGTGACAAATATATCGTAACTCTTTCCACAGAGAAGCAGAATTATGACATGATCTACTTCGGAAGTTCCAGCGATGCAGATAAAGAGACCAAAGCCGTTCGCGGCGAAGAAAATGCTGCAGGAGGTTATACATACACTTTCGAAATCCCGGCAAGCAAGGATGTGACCACTCTTGCAGTCGTTCCGCACTCCAAAAAGAGCCAGCACTGGTATGAAAAAGGCATTCTTACCATCAGTGTTCCGGCAGTTCCAGGATATGGCGAAGAGCCAGAGGTAACACCGGAACCAACCGCTACCCCGGCTCCAAGTGAGACTCCGGCTCCGACCGCGACTCCAGAGCCAACTTCCACACCAGAGCCAACCAAGATTCCATCCGGCACATGTGACAACGGAATCTACAATGTAAATGTAACTTCCAGTTCCACCATGTTCCGCGTAGTAGACTGCACCCTCACTTCCAAAAACGGAAAAATGACCGCAGTCCTTACCTTAAGCGGTACCGGATACGATTATCTCTATGTGGGAACCAGCGAGCAGGCTGCAAAAGCAGATTCCTCCAAATGGGTTCCATATACCGTAAATGCAAACGGCAAATATACCTATGAGATTCCGGTAACATCCCTGGACAAAGGACTTGCAGTTGCTGCATTTTCCCACAGAACCCAGAGCTGGTATGACAGAACCCTGACCTTTGAGTCTGCTACCTTAAATAAGATTGGTGAGATCAAAGACGACACCCAGAAACCGGATGCCACACCAACACCAAGTGTTGCTCCAACAGGCACTCCAACCCCAACCGAAACACCGACTCCAACTCCTACACCGGATGCAAATCCTGACAAGGAGTCCAAGTACGACTCTGACCTTAGCGGCGGAACTTCCTCTGTAAACAGCTCCACCACACTGGCAGACGGAACCTACACACCAGACAGCTTCTCCTGGTCCGGCGGTACCGGTAAGGTAAGTATTTCCTGTAATAAGATTACTGTAACCGGCGGAAAAGCCTATGCAACAATTGTATTCAGCAGTGAATATTACGGATATGTAAAGGCAAACGGCAACACCTATTACGGATCCTGCGGAGGCGGTACCTCCACCTTCACCATCCCGATTGCATTAAACCAGAACAATACCATCATCGGTATGACCACCAGAATGTCTCAGGCTCATGAGATTACTTACACCATTTATGCTGCATTAAAGGGTGCAAGCGATCCGAAAAAAACAGACAAGGAAAATCCGGCAGATGAGAACAGCATGCTTTCCACAGGAAACAAGAAGCTGGATGAAAGTGCACCGGAGATCACAGGTCTTGAGTACAAGGATGAAACCAAGCTTGAGCATGCAAAATACTTTAAACTGTATAACTATGCAAAAGGCATCACCCTGTTTGAGGTTGACATGACCGCAGACACTGCAAGAAAACCGGAAACTGCAGATTCTAAGGAATCCACAGCGGCAGAAGATAAAGATGCATCCGCTTCTGAGAAGCTTTACACAGGCAATGTTATCAAATACCTGATCGTGCCGGAAGGTGCAGTGATCCCTGCAGGTCTTGATAAAGACGTAATCCTGATCCAAAAACCGGTTGAAAGCGTTTACGTTGCATCTGAGGGTGCCCTTAACCTCCTGGATGAGCTTGGTCTTACTGACAAGATCACCAGCCTTGGCCTGGAAAAAGACGAGGTAACCTCTGACAGCCTCACTGCAGCATTAGAGGATGGCTCTGTATCCTTCGCAGGCAAATACGATGACACCGACTATAAAGAGCTTGTTAAGAGCCAGTGCAATCTTGCCATCCTTCCATCCGATATTCTTCCGGCAGAGGAAACAGAAACAGAAGAAAAGCTGGAAGCACTGAAGGATATGGCAGCGAAGTATGCAACCCTGAAGATTCCGTTTATTATTGACCGTTCTGCAGACGAAGAGGATGAGGATGCAAAAGCAGAATGGACAAAAGCATTCCAGGCAATTTTCACTGAAACAGATGAAGAGGCATAAGCCACAGGAGAAAACTATGTACGATAAAAAGCTGAAATACCGGATTCTTGGCATTTTTGCAGCAGCTGTGATGACTTTTACAGCAGTAACTCCTGTATGGGCAGAAGAAAATACGGAAGTATCTGAAACAGATGCTTCCGTGGACACTTCCTCTGACCATACAGCACCAGACCTTCCGGGACTTACTTACCAGTCCACCATGGAGCTGTCCTTTGCAGAATGCTTTGATGTGTATTACTATAATGATGGCTATAAGCTTCTGGATGTCCATGATGATGCACAGTACCTTGTAGTACCGGAAGGAATGGATGCACCGGATGGTCTAGATGACAGTATTCAGGTACTTTATCAGCCACTGGATACGATCTACATGGCAGCTACTTCCCCAATGGCATTGTTTGATGCCATCGGCGCGGTAGGTTCCATCAAATTATCCGGACTGGATGCTTCCGGCTGGTATATCCAGTCAGCTGCAGATGCCATTAATTCCGGTGACATGACCTTCGCAGGCAAATATGATGAACCGGATTATGAGCTTCTGGTAGGAGAGGACTGTGATCTTGCAATTGAATCTACCATGATCCTCCATGCACCAAAGGTGCAGGAAATGATCGAAACCCTTGGAATTCCGGTATTTATCGACCGTTCCAGCTATGAAAGCCAGCCCCTTGGCCGTACGGAGTGGATCAAGCTTTACGGAGCTATGATGAACAAGGAAGAGGAAGCAGCCGCTTTCTTTGACAGTCAGGCGCAGATCATTGAGAAATTAAAGGATTTCACCAACACAGAGAAAACCGTGGCATTTTTCTATATCAACACCAGCGGTTCCCCGGTTGTCCGAAATCCCAAAGATTACATTTCCAGCATGATCGACATTGCAGGCGGGCGAAATGCATTTGCAGACCTTCAGGATGACAGCGGCAAAACCTCTGTTTCCATCACAATGGAAGAGTTTTACAACACTGCTGTGGATGCAGATTATCTGATCTACAATACCAGCATTGATGCCTCTGTAAAGAGCCTTGACGACCTTCTGGCTAAGGACAGTCTTCTGGCTGATTTCAAGGCAGTAAAGGATGGAAATGTATGGATCACCGATAATTCCATGTATCAGCATACGGATACCATCGGCGAGCTGATCAATGATTTTAACCTGATGCTCACAGGCGGCAGCGAGGAGGATATGACCTTCCTGCACAAATTGAACTGATTTTTAAGCGGACTTCTGTAAAGTGGTCCGCTTTCCCATAATAAAACACAAATGGAGTAAACCTAGAATGAGTAAACAACCTGGTGGAACCAGCTTCCACATGGAAAATTTCAAAAGAAGATCCCGCTACGCCCTGGTGTTTATTCTTTTGATCCTGGCATTTTGCGTGATCACCGTGCTGAATATCAATACCGGTAATGTCCATATTTCCCTGTCAGAAATCGCAGACATTCTTTTAAAAAAAGTGACAGATACAAAAGAGTACAGCATTATCTGGAAAATCCGTCTGCCCAGAATCCTGATGGCAGCTATTTTGGGCGGCGCTTTATCCTTATCCGGTTTTTTGCTGCAGACCTTTTTCGAAAACCCAATTGCCGGACCATTTGTACTTGGCATTTCCTCCGGTGCAAAAATGGTAGTAGCTCTTACCATGATTTATTATCTTGGAAGAGCAGCAAATGTTACTTCTTATACCCTGATCATTGCAGCCTTTATCGGTTCTTTAATTTCAATTGGATTTATCCTTTTGATTTCAAAAAGGATCAAGCATATGGCTACCCTTCTGGTTGCCGGAATTATGATCGGCTATATTTGCTCTGCAGTGACAGACTTTGTAGTTACCTTTGCAGATGATTCCGATATTGTTAATCTCCACGGCTGGTCTCAGGGAAGCTTTTCCGGTATGAGCTGGAGCAACGTATATATTTCCTTTGTGGTAATCGGAATTACCTTGATTCTGACCTTCCTTCTGTCAAAGCCCATAGGTGCTTATCAGCTTGGAGAGGCATACGCCCAAAGCATGGGAGTAAATATCCGCTTCTTCCGTGTTGCCCTGATCCTGCTTTCCAGCATTTTGTCTGCAACCGTAACTGCTTTTGCCGGACCGATTTCCTTTGTTGGAATCGCAGTTCCCTTCCTGATGAAAAGAAGCTTTAACACATCAAGACCACTTATTATTATCCCGGGAACCTTTCTTGGAGGAGCTGTTTTCTGTATGATGTGTGACCTGATCGCCAGAATGGCATTTGCACCGCTAGAGCTGAATATCAGTACTGTCACCTCCATATTTGGTGCACCGGTAGTTATTTTTATGATGCTGCGTAAAAAGAGAGGAAACTAAAGATGGAAAATTACTATTTTAAAATGGACCATCTGTCCGTAGGATACAACAAAAAAGCACTGATCCACGATATCTGTATTGGCATCAAAAAAGGAGAAATTGTGACTTTGATCGGACCAAATGGCTCCGGTAAATCTACAATTTTGAAAAGTATCACCCGTCAGCTGCAGATTATTGGCGGAAAGGTTTACTTTGACGACCAGAATCTCACCTCCTTTTCTTTTAGGGATCTTTCCACCCGTATGGCGGTGGTTCTCACAGAGCGTATGAAGCCGGAGCTGATGACCTGCCATGATATTGTGGCAACAGGACGCTATCCTTATACAGGACGGCTTGGTCTTCTTACAAGAGAGGATGAGGAAAAAGTAGAAGAGGCCATGCGTGCAGTACATGCCCAGGAGCTTGGAAGCCGTGATTTTAACAATATCAGTGACGGACAGCGGCAGCGTGTTCTGCTTGCTCGTGCCATCTGCCAGGAGCCGGATATTATTATCCTGGATGAGCCAACCTCCTTCCTTGATATCAAGCATAAGCTGGATCTGCTTTCCATTCTCCGGGATATGGCAAAAATGAAGCATATTACAGTGATCATGTCTCTTCATGAAATCGATCTGGCACAGAAGATTGCGGATAAGATTATTTGCGTAAAAGGAGATACCATTTCCCATTTCGGAAGGCCGGAGGATATTTTTGAGGAAAATATGATCCGGGATTTGTATGACATTAACAATGGCTTTTTTGATCCTCTGTTTGGAAGTATTGAACTTCCAAAGCCGGAGGGAGAGGCGAAAACATTTGTGATCTGCGGAAACGGAACCGGTATTCCTGTATTCCGGCAGCTGCAGAAGGAGCATACGCCGTTTATTGCAGGAATTGTTTATACCAATGATGTAGACTACCGTCTGGCACGACTTCTGGCGGCAGATGTAATAACAGAAAAGCCTTTTATGGATATCTCCGAAGAGACCTTTCAAAAAGCTCTCCATGCGATGGAGCAGTGCGAGAGAATTATTTGCACGGATGTGCCTGTGGGCAGCTGTAATATGCGGCTGGGACAGTTGATTGAGGCGGCAGAAAAGAGCGGAAAGATGGTTAATGGCTGAAGCGGGATTTAGTGAAGCAATCGTTTCGTTACCAGGACGTGAGTTCGCAAGGTATATTCATCGCAGGTCGTCGCAACACTCCGACGAGCTAACTGCCAACTGCGACTAAACATCTCAGGAGAGCCTTCGATGTTAAGTCTTCGTAGACAGTGGATCTCGTCTCCGTTAAGAGCGCTCCTGAAATGACCTGCTCACGAATATACCTTGTGAACTCACTGGTTACTGGTAAGGCGAATGTGCTAAAACGATACTTCTTCACTGGCATTAGGGGGAATTCCAGCCGATGCACGCTATCTGAAGTTCTGTTGTTTCCAAGCATCTACTTAGTTAAGTAGTGGCGTTACTCGAACACGATTTAACAATGTATATTCACGGCTGTACGTCGCAATGTTCGGGTATGCAGATTGCAGGAATAGATTTCAATAGCCAGCGTTCCCCCAGGTGTGCCGGGACAGCCGGTTGGCGAATTTCGGGAATTTGGCGAGTAAGCGACAGGTGAGGATGCACTGTCTGAGCCCCATAGGGCGAGTTTGCTTCCTCACCTGTCAATAGGCGACGGAGCCAAATCCCGAAATTCGTCATTGGCTGCCCCGGCACACCTGGGGGAACGCGTCCGCCTTGATTACCTAAATTCCGTCTCAGCTCAGCACCCCATTTCCTTCGTACGCCACACCTCCACGAAGTGAATACCGCCTCACACCCCCTTTTCCGACACGGAGGCGCAAAGTGGTATCATGAGCAGGAGTTAAGGTATAGGTGACATTCTTTCCCTCCCATTTAAGATCCACGCGGATATTCCCACGGGCAATGAACCCGGTAGCTTCCCCGTTTCTCCAGGAGGGTGGGAGCGCAGGGAGAAGGACAAGCTCTTCGCCCTGGCTTTGAACCAGGATTTCGGCGACAGCAGCACTGTAGCCTAAGTTTCCGTCAATCTGGAATGGCGGATGAGCACAAAACAGATTGGGATAGATGCCGCCTCTTCGAATTCCCATTTCTTCCGTTGGATCTACCACGTAAAACAGGTTTCTCATAATTTTCTCTACATGAGCGCCATCCTCCATACGCGCCCACATCAGAAGCTTCCAAGCCAGACTCCATCCGGTTCCCTCGTCCCCCCGAAGCTCAAGACTTTTTTTCACTGCTTTATACAATTCCGGTGTCTGCAAAGTAATGCCGCAGCCAGGATGAAGCTCATAAAGATGGGAAACATGGCGGTGATGCACATCCTGCTCCGGAAATTCTTGGTTCCACTCCAGAATCTGCCCCTTGCTTCCCACCGCAGTAGGTACCATGCGCTCCAAGGCTTCCAGTACATCATACAAAATCTGGCTCTGCAGACCAAGCACTTCACAGCCCTTCACATAATCCCGAAACAGATTTCTTGCAATGGCAAGGGTATTTTCACTGTATTTGGCCACGGAACAATCCTCATAAAACAGATTTTCCGGTGAAGTAGCGGGGCAGATAGCAAGTCCCTGATCTGTTTCCTGAAGCTGAGCCAGACAAAATCGCACATTTTCCTCCAGTATAGGCATAATTTCCTTCAAATACTCTTTATCTTCCGTAAACAAATACTGGTCAAACAGGTTTCTGCAGAGCCATGCCTCTCCAAATGGCCAGAACGACCATACCGCCTTTCCTGTTGCTGGAGAGGTTTTACCCCAGATATCCGTGTTGTGGAAGCAGGCGGTTCCCTCACAGTTAAATAGTTCTCTGGCAGTTTTTTGTCCGTTTTTTACCAGTGCTTTGCAAAGATTTACCAGCGGCTCCTGCATTTGAGCAAGATTCAGGGGACCTGTCATCCAGTAATTCATTTCTGTATTGATATTTACGGTGAAATCTCCGAACCATGGGGGAATTATATCCTTGCTCCAGATTCCCTGCAAATTGGCAGCCTGGGTTCCCGGCCTGGAAGAGGAGATGAGCAGATATTTTCCGAAAGCAAACAAGATTGCATAAAGCTCCGGGTCAGATGCACCCTCATGAAATGCGGCAAGACGCTCCCGCAGATCATACCGGGAATTTCCATTCGAAAGCTTCTGGACATCATCCCACAGTCTTAATGAAGTTCTTCCATAAAAAGATTTATATTCTTTCACATGCTCATCCAGCAGCTCTTCAAAAGGTTTTGAAAGTTTCTCTAAATCATCAGCCAGCATATGACGAATTTCTGTATCGGAATACTGGCTGGTATATGCTTTGTCAAATCCCCGGAAGCTGGTACGGATTGCCATACGGATTTCCACCCCTGTCACATGCTCCAAAAGAATTCCATCCGCAGACCCGACTGCCTTTCCACCTTCTGCAGTTACACACCCTTCTCCTATAAAGTGTACGCCCTGAAGCTCTGGTTCTTCGGGGAAAAGGAACTCTTCCGGTTTATTTTCCTTAATAACCTTCAGTCCGCTTCTTCCCGGACAGATTCCGGTAAGCGTGAAATGATTTTCCTTATAATCCTTCTCACGGATAAAGGCTCCGTCACAGTGAATAAAAATGGAGAATGGCTTGGTGCTTTTGATCTGATACACAAGTCCCTGAGCCGGTGCGCTGATAAAGCCGGTACGTGTAACCTTAGCTTCATTTCTCACATAGTGCTCAAAGGCCACAGCCCGGTCTAAATCCAAACACCTTTCATAATCTGTCACAGATGTATCAGAATCTGGTGAAGCACCTGCAAATGTATCTTCATCAGCACCATAATTATCCTCCACAAAATCCAGATGCAGATCTCCAAAGGGCAGATAAACCTGTACATCCTCAGCTTCTTCCAGCTTCTTTTCTATGACCATTTTTGCTTCTTCATATTTCCCGGCTTTTGCAAGCTCCCCGGCCTGCTTCACCACTTCAGGGGAAAGCCCGGTCTGTCCGCTGTAAGGAGAGCCTGACCATAAGGTATCTTCGTTTAACTGCAGTACTTCATGATCCGGGGTTCCGTGAATAACTGCTCCTATTCGTCCATTTCCCAGAGGAAATCCTTCCAGCCAGCATTTTGCCGAATTTTTAAAATATAATTCCATATATGTAGTCCTTTCCTTATTGTTTATTGGTATTATGATCCGCCTACTGATGATACTTCTTTCCATATTCTGATGGGGAAATCCCCATGTATTTCTTAAACAGCCTGCTGAAATAAAGCTGATCATCAATTCCTACCATGGAAGAAATCTCTTTCATGGACAGGGTATTCTCTTTGATCAAGGTTGCAGCCTTGCGCACCCGCAGATTATTCAGATAGTTGGTAATGCTTGTTCCAACCTCTGATTTAAAAATCCTGCACAGATAACTGGAGCTTAAATTCACATTTGCGGAAATAGAAGCCAGGGTAAGCCTGTACATATAATTTTCCTCCATATATTCCAGGGTCTTAGCCACATCTGCTTTATAATGTCCCTCACTGGAGGAAAATTCCCGGAATACACTCCGTGCTTCCTCATAATTTTTCATCATTTCCTGATAGGGCATATCCGGTGCAAAGGACTGGTACATGGTAAAACGATTGTACAGTTTTTTCACCAGCTGCTCCACCTTAATTTCACTGCCAGACAGCTCTGCCTGGGAAAAAACAACCAATGCGCTATAATCATTCAGTACCAGAATATAGGGCTGCAGCACTCCCTGGACCGCATCCAGGATCATATCCCGCAGAAGATTTCCGGATATGGAAAACGCTTCGTTAGATAAAAACTTCTCAAAGGTTACATAGCAGATGGCACAGGAAGCTTCCATAAACGCAAGTCTGGTTTTGTCGTGCTCAGCAATAAAATCTGAAAGCTTTGCATCCTTCCTGAAAAATTCCAGCAGCAGCGCTTGCATATTCTCTTTTGGATCCTTTTTTTCAGTTTCCCAATGACTGGGCACTCTGTCCTTTAATTTTTCTACCGTTTTATTTAAACAGGCAAGAAGGGTATCCGGCTGGATCTTAATTTTCAGCAGATAATCTGCAGCACCAAGCAGCAGGGCACTTCTCACAGAATCAAAATCCTCGTAATTGCTAAGCACCAGAATTTCACCGGGATATCCTTGTTCCTTTAAGATACGGATCAGCTCCAGCCCATCCATCCCGGGCATTTTCAGATCTGTGATGATCACATCCGGATGATGCTGGCCAATCAGAGGCAGTGCCTCAAGCCCATTTGATGCCGTTCCGCAAATAGAAAAGCCATGCTCCTCCCAGGGCAGGATGGAGCGAAGGGCAATCTTTACAATGGGCTCATCATCAATAATCAGTATACTGTACATGTATTATCCTTTCCGACCAATTGTGTATTTTATGAAAGTGAATCCGCATAGAGCTCCGGCAGAGTAAGCGTACACCTGGTTCCTTCTCCTGGCTGACTGTCAATTTTCAGCCCGTATTCCCGTCCGAAATTCAGCTGGATCCGATCATTTACATTGGCAACGCCAATTTTTTTTCGCTCCGGGCGAGGTGCCAGGGCGTCGTCCGTCACCTTAAAGCCTTTACCGTCATCGGACAGCTCTATAACCACATGATCTTCTTCTCGCCAGCAGGTAATCTGGATTTCCATTACGGTACCGTCATCTGAAGAGCCATGCATCACCGAATTTTCTGCCAGTGGCTGCAAAATCAGCTTGGGAACCAGGCAGGAGAGCAGTTCATCCTCCTCCACATGGAAGGAATACTCAAAGCTGCCAGCGTAGCGGATTCTGAGAATGGAAAAATAGTTTTCCAGATTTTCCAGTTCTTCCCGAATGGTAATATATTCGTTCTTATTGGTAAGGGTATTCTGTAAAAGACTGCTTAGTGCCTGAATTCCATCGCTTACGATCAGATCCTTATGCATAGCAGCCACAAACCGAAGGCTGTTCAGAGTGTTAAAAAGAAAATGAGGATTCAGCTGATACTGAAGCATCTGCAGCTCCAGTTCCCTTTTTCTCTCTTCCTGAGCCTTCTGCTGAGCCATCAGATGTTCAATGGTGTCTGCCATATGATCCATACTTCCGGAAAGTCTGGAAAGCTCGTCTTTATGATTGTCCTGAATACGCACAGATAAGTCCCCATGGGAAAGTGCTTTACAGAATTCCAGCATTCTTTTAATGGGAGACATAATTCCCTGATATACCATGGCTACGATCCCGATGCACAGCAAAACCAGAAGCATCACCACCGCAAGAATCTGCTTTAGCATGGCATAAACCTCTGAATTAATATAGTGGTAGGGCATGGTATATACAAATAGCTGATTCAGGTTTTTGTTATAAATGTAAGTTACCAGCTGTTCCTCCCCATCCTCCTGGATACTGAAGGAATCTGTTTTCTTTGGAAGCATTTCCCCGATTCTTTTCATAAGCTCTTTATCAATTTTCTTCCCCAGAGATATACTTCGGTTCCAGGAAGAAAGCACGGTTCCATCCATATTCATATACATAATATTGGAAGAATCCGACAGCCCTACAGGCTCCAGTACCGTCTTGGAAAAAATTTTCTCCTCAATGGAAATCAGGGTATATCCGATTACCCGGCTTTTGGAATACTGCTCATAAATCCTTCTTCCAAGAACCAGAATATCCCGGTCCCGGTAAGTGTGTACGTAAGCCCACACATCCTGATCCTGCTCCTCAAGCCGGGAAAGGATCCGGTCCACATCCTTCTGATAGAACCCGTCATACCCCAGATCATAAAAAATATTTCCCTCTGTATCATAGACGGTAATGTTTTTCGCCTGGGCGGGATAGATGATCTTATTGCGGATCATGCTCTGGATCTCATTGATCGCCTGATTCTTCTCCATGTCCGTCATGTCTTTTTTCAGAAGGCCTTCCTTAATCTCCTCGCTGATGCAGATAGAGCCGCACAGATACTGGTATTTTTCAATCTCGCTTACCATGTTCAGATTGATCATGGACAGGGTCTGGGAAATGGACGCAGAAAGCTTCTCCTGAAGTGCCACGGAAAATATATGAAAAGAATAGCCGCTGATCCCCGCTAATGGAATAATAGAAATCATCAGAAGGGCAATTACAAGTCTTGTTTTGATACTGAATTTACGAAATCCCTGAAAATGATGTTTTTTTCCCATGGCGGATCCTCCCATTGCTTTTGTCCTCTGACGGATATCTGTCAAAATATTATTATTTTCATTCATTATACAGGAAAAAAACAGAATAATCTATGTAAAAGCAAAAGACAAAAAAATAATACATATATGCCGCAAGAAAATCCATATCAGATATATTTTACAAGAAAATGTTCCATAGCAAGAGTTATTTTGTCGATTTACTATAAATGATTTTTCAAATATAATAGCATCATCAGGCAAACATAATAAAACAGCCAACCAGAAGGAGGAAACACCCTATGAAAAAAAGATTTGCAGCATCCGCTATGATCCTTGCCATGAGCGCAGCTACTGTACTTTCCCCGCTCACAGCATTTGCGGAAGCAGAAGAGCAGGAACTGAACATTGCCATTTTCCAGGGCGGATACGGAGATGCTTACTGGAACCAGATGGTAGAGCTTTTTGAAGCAAGCCATGAGGGCGTGAAGGTAAACATGACCATCAGCCCGACTATCGGTGATATCATCCGTCCACAGATCGTAGCCGGAAACGCACCGGATTTTATCTGCCTCAATGATGGAGCCGAGGATGGCGTTATCCTTTCCCTGATCAAGGAGCATGCGCTTCTCAATCTGGACGATGTATTTGACGGAGAAAACTATGCAGGAACCGGAACTCTTCGGGATGATATTACAGATGGTATCCTTTCCAGCACCAAATGTGCGCCTTACGGAGATGACGAAATCTATCTTGCACCATTTAGCAGCGGCCCGCAGGGTCTGATCTACAATAAGACCTTCTTCGAGGAAAATAATCTGGAAGTTCCCAAAACATGGGATGAGTTTTTCACACTTGGCGATACCTTGAAGGATATTGACGGACGTGCGCTTTTTACCTATCAGGGAATTTATCCAGGATACATGGAAGAAATGCTCTGGCCGGCAATCGCAAATGAGTGCGGCGAGGAAGCCCTTACCAGGATTGCCAATTATGAGGAAGGCTCTTTCAATAACGAAGGTGTGTTAAAGGCCCTTACCCATATCAAAGAGATCGCAGAAAAAGGCTATTTGTTAGAGGGTACTGTGGGCATGAACCATACGGAATCCCAGACAGAAATGATGCTTGGAAAAGCAGCATTTATCACGAATGGAACCTGGATGGAAAATGAGATGCAGGATGCTCCAAGAGAAGAGGGCTTTGAGTTTGCAATGGCTCCGATTCCGACTGAGAACGCAGACGATGTGCATTACATATTCGACAGCTGCGAGCAGTTCTCCATTCCGGCAGCTGCAAAGAATCCAGAGCTTGCAAAGGAATTCCTCCGTTTCCTGTACAGCGATGAATCTGTATCTGCATTTGCAGAGGCTTCCGGTGCACTTTACGCAACCAAGAGTGCCCGCGAGGTAGCAAAGGACAAGCTGTCTGCAGCAATCTACAACATGTACGGAATCTATGAAGAAGCAAAGGCATCCTCCTTGATTATGAGCTTCTCCGCAGTTCCGGCTGACTGTAAGGTGAATCCTAAGGATGAAATCTTCAACCCGATCACTTCTGTTATGAATGATGAAATGACAGTAGAAGAGTGGGCTCAGAATGTAGAAGATGCTTTTGCGCAGATTCGCGCTGACCAAGAAGCTGCAAAATAACAGGAGGAATATTGTTTTCCATAGAAAGGCTGCTGCACATGTATGCAGCAGCCTTTCTTCACCCAAAACGGATATTTCCATAACTTTAATATAAAAACGAGGTGACCTAGCGTGGTAAAAAAACCGAAATTATTCATAGCCTTATGTACACTTCCGGCTTTAATCCTTACGATCATCTTTATGATCGTTCCCATGGTGAATGCAGTTTACCTTTCCTTTACCAGCTCTACTGCACTCAGCGTTGGCTTTAACAGCAAATTCGTATTTTTAGATAACTATATTTACATGTTTCAGGACAAAGATTTTATCCGGGCTCTGCTTAACACCTTTAAGCTGATGCTGGTGATCCCGGCTGTGACTATTTTCCTTAGTCTGATCTTTGCCTTTATTCTCACCCAGGGCGAGCTTCAGGAAAAATCCTTTTACCGTACTGTTTTCTTTTTCCCAAGTATTATATCCATGACAGTTGTAGGTATTGTGTGGTCCTTTGTGTTTAATCCTACAAGAGGAATTCTGAACCATCTTCTGGATATGTTTCATCTTTCCACCTGGAAGCATGCCTGGCTTGGAGAGGGAAAAACTGCTCTGTGGTGTATCGGTGCTGCTCTGGTATGGCAGGCGATCGGATATTATATGGTAATGCATGTGGCTTCTATTGATGGAATTTCCCAGGAGGTGTACGAGGCAGCTTCTATTGATGGTGCTACCGGAACACAGAAATTTTTTAAGATCACCATTCCGCTTCTTCGAAAATCCATTGGAACCACCTATATTTTATCTCTTTCCGGAACCATAAACCTAAGCTTCACCCTGTCAAATGTTATGACAGGCGGCGGACCAAACGGGGCGTCCAGTGTCCTTCTTCAGTATATGTATACCCAGGGCATGCGAAACGCCAACTTCGGATATGCTATGGCTATTGCCATGTTTACCCTTGTACTTGCAATTATCATTGCAATAATCTCACGAAAGCTGTCGTCTGAAAAAGAATAGGAGGGAACTGATGAAAACTGTAAGAACATGGTGTGTCAGAATCCTGATGATTCTGTTCACGATTATTTTTCTTTATCCGCTTTTCTGGAACCTGATGTCTGCATTTAAAACCAATACAGAGTATCTGACGGATCCTTATGCGCTGCCTGCAGCACTGAATTTTGACAACTTTATTGCAGCCTGGGGAAAAGCAAACATTGCAGCCTATTTTGGAAATTCCGTACTGGTAACGGTACTTTCAACCGTGCTTTTGCTTTTATTTGTTATTCCTATTTCTTATGCGCTGGCAAGATACCGTTTTGTAGGGAGCAAGCTGATCTCAACCATTTATATGGCATGCATTTTCCTGCAGGCAACCTATATTATGATTCCTCTGTTTCTGGAATTACAGGCAATAAACGGATTGAACAATCTTCCGGTACTGTGCCTTGTTTATGCAGTCATGCAGTTTCCGTTTTGTATTTTTACTCTCCAGGGCTTTATGTCCGCTGTGCCAAGGGACTATGAGGAATCTGCCAGAATTGACGGCGCTACCAACCTTCAGCTTCTGCTTAAGGTAATGGTTCCTCTTGCCAAGCCTGGAATCGCTACCATTACCATGTTAAGTGCCATGGGCTTTTGGAATGAATATCCGCTGGCTCTTGTACTTCTCACAGAGGATGCAAAAAAAACACTTCCAATTGGTATGGCAAACCTGTTTGAGGTGCAAAAGTACGCTACAGACTGGGGTGCATTGTTTGCAGGACTTGTGATCGTCATGATTCCGACGATTATTATTTATCTTATTGGACAAAGATATCTGCTGCAGGGAATCGGCGCAGGCGGCTTAAAGGGTTAGAGAGGAGTTTATATATGCCAACAGATCAGGAATTAATTCGAATTGTTCCAAGTGACAGGCAGCTTGCCTATCAGGAAACGGAATTCTATGCATTTTTTCATTTCGGAATGAATACATATACAGACAGAGAATGGGGCGACGGAACCGAAGATCCCAAGCTTTTTAACCCTGCCAAGCTGGATGCCGACCAGTGGGTATCTGCAGCCAAAAGCGCAGGCATGAAGGGCGTGATCCTCACCTGCAAGCACCACGACGGCTTCTGCCTTTGGCCCACCAGATACACCAGTCACAGCGTTGCCTCAAGCCCATGGAAAAAGGGAACCGGTGATGTAGTCAAAGAGGTTTCGGATGCCTGCCGCCGTCACGGCATGAAATTCGGAATCTATCTTTCCCCCTGGGACCGGAACCAGCCCTGCTATGGAACGGGAAAGGAATATGATGATTACTATCTGGCTCAGCTTACCGAGCTGCTCACCGGATACGGAGAAATATTCAGTGTCTGGCTGGATGGTGCCTGCGGCGAGGGACCAAATGGCAAAAAACAGGTCTATGACTGGGAACGCTATTATGCCTGCGTGCGCAAATATCAGCCAGACGCCTGCATCTGTGTATGCGGCCCGGATATCCGCTGGTGCGGCAATGAAGCCGGAGATGTGCGTAAATCCGAGTGGAGTGTAGTTCCTGCCCGTACTGCACTGGCAGAGAGCATACAGGAAAAAAGCCAGCAGGCAGATGATGAGGAATTCCGTCAGCGAAAAATTACAAGTGACATGGAGGATCTTGGAAGCAGAGCCGCTCTTCAGGGAGAAAAGGACCTGATCTGGTATCCTGCTGAGGTCAATACCTCCATAAGACCGGGCTGGTTTTATCACACAAAAGAAGATAATCAGGTAAAAAGCCTTGAAGAGCTGATTTCTATTTACTGCGGATCTGTAGGTGGAAACGCTACCTTTCTTCTTAATGTTCCGCCTATGCCAAACGGGCTGCTCCATCCAAATGATGTTGCCAGGCTGGCAGAATTGGGACAGTGGAAGAGAAGTGCATTTTCCGGCAATCTTGCAGAATTTGCAGAGATAACTGCGTCCTCCGAAGATGCCGCTCATCCGGTTCAGAATGTTCTCACAGACACCAGAACCACCTGGTACCAGCCAGAGACAGATGCCAAAACCGGAGCTTTCCCAGCGGAACTTATTTTCAATCTGCATACCCAAAAGGCACTGGGCTATCTGGTAATAAAAGAGGCAATCCAGCACAGCCAGAGAGTGGAAGCCTTTTGTGTCTACGCACAAAAAGAAGAGAAGTGGGTTCTGGTTTATGAAGGAACCGTTATAGGATATCAGAAAATCGTGAAGCTTTCCGAAGCTTTCACCAGGAAGCTTAAAATTGTATTTTCTGATTATCGTGTTGCGCCTTTAATTTCCTTTGTGGGAATTTATCCCAAAAGATAATTTCATAAAATACCATTATTTTCCAGATAATTTTCTTTTAAACATATTATTATTCGCAATTCTTTGAGCGCAGTTTCTTTACAGAGACTGCGTTTTACGTTATACTTAAGATATCCAAAGAAGGAGAGTAAAACTTATGAAAAAGAAAATATTTACAAAAGACAACCTGATTTTTTTCCTGATCCTCAATCTGGGACTGATTTTCACGGCAGTAGGAATTTCCATTTTTAAAACACCCAACCATTTCGCATTTGGGGGAACCTCCGGTCTGTCCATCATACTGTCCACCCTTTTTCCACAATGGAATGTCGGTGTATTCATGTGGATCGTCAATGCAGTGCTGGTTGTGCTGGGATTTTTCTTCCTGGGAATCCATTCCATGGGCTGGACCATTTATTCCTCCTTTGCCTTGTCCTTTTTTGTCAGTGCCTGTGAATTTATTTACCCATTACAGGCACCACTGACTCATGATGTATTTTTGGAGCTGTGCTTTGCCGTTATTCTCCCCGCAGTTGGTGCTGCTATGGTATTTAATGTAGGTGCCTCTACAGGCGGTACCGATATTGTGGCTATGATCCTGCACAAATACACAAGCCTTGAGATCGGACGCGCCCTTTTGGTCAGTGACCTTGGAATCGTGCTTGTGGCAGCCTATCTTTACGGCGCACAGACCGGACTTTACTGTATCCTGGGCATGATCCTGAAATGCACCGTAGTAGACAGCGCCATTGAGAGCCTGAACCTTCGAAAGGTCTGTACCGTAATCTGTAAGTATCCGGACGAAGTAGAGGCTTTCATTATCAATGATCTTCACCGTTCTGCTACTGAGCAGAAGGCTTTCGGCATTTACACAAAAACGGAGCAGAAGGTGCTGATGACCGTT
This sequence comes from Blautia acetigignens, assembly GCF_025566865.1. Lineage (NCBI taxonomy): Bacteria > Bacillati > Bacillota > Clostridia > Lachnospirales > Lachnospiraceae > Blautia > Blautia acetigignens. Next base: position 39,016 of record NZ_JAOQJM010000004.1, on the reverse strand, counting down.
CTCACCAGAAGTGAGACCAACCGTCTTCGTATTTACCTGCGCCATCTGGATCCCCATGCTTTTATCACCATTGTAAACAGCAGTGAAATTATCGGAAAAGGGTTCCGAAGTATTTAAATGCCAGAAATCAGAATAGTGTAATTATCAGTCATAATAAGGGTGGTATTTTTCTCTCTGAAGCATTATAATGATATGACACAAATTTATAATGACTTGAAGGGGGAACTATGAAAAGTACGGTTTCAACGGGGAAAGACAACTTTTACCCGCAGATTTTCCGGCTGGCAATTCCGATCATTATCCAGAATCTGCTCAGCGCGGCAGTAAATTCAGCTGACGTGATCATGCTGAATTACGTAGGTCAGTCTGCTATCTCGGCAGTATCTCTGGCCGCCAATTATTCCAATATTTTGTTTATGGTTTATTACGGACTGGGAACAGGAGCGTCCCTTTTGTGTTCCCAGTATTCCGGCAAAAAGAACTTCCAGGCCATCCATGCAGTCGAAGGAATTGCCCTTCGTTTTTCCGTGGCAATATCCATTCTGGTGGCATTGGTGGCCTTTACTATGCCCCAACGGATGATGACCCTTTTTACATCTGACAGGGAACTGATTGCCATCGGCTCATCCTATCTGCGGATCATGGGAATCACATACATCTGCTGGGGAATTTCGGAAATTTACCTGGCGGTTCTTCGAAGCATCGGCCGCGTTACCGTCAGCATGGTACTAAATATGCTGGCATTTATCCTGAATATTTTGCTCAATGCCACATTTATCTTCGGTCTTTTTGGCGCACCGAAGCTCGGTGCCACCGGAGTTGCCATTGCGACCGCACTTTCCAGACTGATCCAGCTGATTGCCTGTATGATCGTTTCCTTTCTGAGTAAGGATGTGAAACTGAATCTCGCTTACATGTTCCTCAGAAGCAAGGTACTGCTGAACGATTTTATCCGACTGTCACTTCCTGCACTTGGAAATGACCTGTCCTGGAGCGTGGCATTTTCCATGTACTCCGTAATTTTAGGGCATCTTGGCACAGACGCAGTAGCCGCCAATTCCCTGGTAACGGTAGTGCGAAACATCGGCTCCGTATTCTGCTTTGCCATCGCAAGCGCAGGAACCATTTTGCTTGGTCAGATCATGGGACAGGGCGACCTGGAAAAATCCAAACGGTACGCTTCCAGAATGCTTCGCCTGACTGTGATCACAGGTGCTATCGGTGGACTGATCGTTCTTGCCGTCACGCCTTTTGTGCTGAAGTTCGCCTCCCTGAATGAGACAGCCATGCATTACCTGAAATACATGCTTCTTATCAACACTTACTACATTATGGGATCCGCGGTCAATACTGCACTGATTGCAGGTGTGTTCCGGGCAGGAGGGGATACCAAGTTCGGCCTGATCTGTGACACGATAGATATGTGGGTGTACGCGGTGCCTCTTGGATTTTTCGCCGCGTTTGTGCTGAAGCTTCCGGTGCTGTGGGTATATTTCCTTTTGTGCACCGACGAGTTTGTGAAATGGCCCTGGGTTTTCCATCATTACCTCAAGGGCACCTGGGCAAAAAATATAACACGGGACAATCTATTTGAATAAATTTGGATAAACAACAAGGCAGCCAGAATCACATACACTGGCTGCCTTGTTGTTTCTTTTATGTAATTCAAAATCAAATCTCTACAAGAATTCCCTTCCCCTTATCATAGCGGCAGTACTTCCCATTGCTGGAAATAAACGGCTGGTAGGTATCTGTGCGGGTATCCTTCACATACACAATTCCCGTAGCGATCATCTCCACCAGAGAGAAGCGTTTGCTGAGACTGGAAATCCATGCATAAGTCTTGTTACTGTCAGAATCTGCGGCTACCAGGCTGTAACCCCCCTCGCAGGGCTTCAAGGAAAAATAAATTTTCTCCGGCTGGGAGGTCTCCTTAAATACCTGGCTGGCAATGTAGGAAGAAAAATGCTTCTCTACAAATTCCTGGAAAGAGTGCAGAGTATAGACTTCTCCGCTTACTTCATCTGTGATCCTATCGCCTCTCTGCAGCCTTGCCTTGATCAGGGACAGGGTTTCAATGGTCCAGTTGATAAAGGAAATGCTGCTGTAGGTCATGCTCTCCAGAAGCTGGTCGATCAGTTTCTTTGTCAATACGTTTGACTTGGTTGCTTCGTTAAAAAGTTCTTCATTCATAATCCGCGCCCTCCATAGTATAAGATGGTAATTGATAATTTTATTATAAGAGCCTAAGCTCAAAAAAGCAATAAGTTGCCCCATTCTTTCTATATATCATTTGCCTTTCCTGAAAAATCGTGGTATCATCTATAGCAGTATTATTCAAACAAACAGACGCGGAAAGGAAAATTTTATGGAAAAACACCATCACCACGAGAGAAGTACATTCTCCGGGAAACTGGGCTTTGTACTTTCTGCTGCCGGAGCCTCGGTAGGACTGGGAAATATCTGGAGATTCCCCTACCTGGCAGCCAAATACGGCGGCGGCATTTTTTTACTGATCTACATCATTCTGGCACTCACCTTCGGCTACTCCATGATCATTGCGGAAACAGCCCTTGGACGCATGACCCGCAAAAGCCCAGTAGGCGCTTTTGGCAAATTCGGCAAATCCAAATGGCTGTCCTTCGGCGGATGGATCAACGCCGTTATCCCCATCCTGATCGTACCGTATTACTCGGTAATCGGCGGATGGGTTATCAAGTATCTCATTGAATATGTAAAAGGCAACAGCCAGAAGCTGGCAGAAGACGGATATTTCTCCGCCTTTATCTCAGACGGAACCTCCACAGAGATCTGCTTTCTTGTATTTGCCCTTTTGACACTGGCAATTATTTTCGCAGGTGTCCGAAACGGAGTAGAACGTGTGTCCAAATTCATGATGCCGATCCTGGTATTTTTGTCCGTGCTGATCGCCATCTACTCGGTTACAAGACCTGGTGCCTTGGCTGGCGTGAAATATTTTCTGGTTCCCAACCCGGCTAACTTTTCCTGGATGACCGTGGTCGCAGCCATGGGACAGATGTTTTATTCTTTGTCCATTGCAATGGGAATCCTGGTCACCTTCGGTTCTTATATGAAACGAGACGTGTCCATCGAAGGCTCCACCACAAATGTGGAGATTTTTGACACCGCCATTGCCATTATGGCAGGCCTGATGATCATTCCGGCAGTCTTTGCATTTTCCGGTGGAGATCCGGATACCCTGCAGGCTGGTCCGGCGCTGATGTTCATTACCATCCCCAAGGTTTTTGCCAACATGGGATTTGGAACGCCAATTGGAATCATTTTTTTCCTGCTGGTACTGATGGCAGCTCTGACAAGCTCCATTGCCCTTACAGAAAGTGCCGTATCCACTTTCCAGGACGAGCTGAGATGGCCGAGAAAAGGTGCAACGGTAATCGTAGGCATCATCATGGTTATTCTTGGAAGCCTTTCTTCCCTGGGATACGGACCGCTGGCATTTGTGAAGATCATTGGCATGCAGTTCCTGGATTTCTTTGATTTCCTCACAAATTCGGTCATGATGCCTATCGCTGCATTTGCAACCTGCATTCTGATTTCCAGAGTCATCGGTGTTGGCAAAATTGAAGAGGAAGTGGAAGCAGACGGAGGATCTTTTAAAAGGAAAAAAGTCTTTCGTTTTATGATCCGGTATCTCTGCCCGATTTTTACTGTGATCATTCTGCTCAGTTCCGTGGCAAATGCATTCGGCTGGATTTCTATGTAAACGGAGCTGACTTCGGACAAAAGATACCGCAAAGCAGAGCGTGCAGATTGCGGGAACGATTTTTGATATATGCTCTAACACAAAGGAGAAAATTATGTTCAGAGAAATTGGTGAAGAAAGAACATTTAACGGGATTCTAAAACAGATCATCGAGAACATCCAGAAGGGAACCCTGAAAGCCGGAGCGGCACTTCCCGCGGAGCGGGTTATGGCAGAAGCCATGGGCGTATCCCGCTCGGCAGTCCGGGAAGTGCTCCGTGCGCTGGAGCTTCTTGGAATTGTGGAATCTGTTCCTGGTGGCGGCAATTACATTACTTCAGATCTTGACAACTGGCTCATCGGCCCGCTGTCCATCCTTTTCCAGTTAAACAACAGCTATCCCATTCAGAACCAGCAGCTTCGCGCCGCACTGGAGCGGGAATGCGCGGTTCTTGCAGCGAAGAAATGTACGCCCCTTGACGCAGCAGAGCTGCTGATAATCCTCACAAGGCTGGACGGTTCAGAGGATGAGAAAACCAGAGGGGATCTCGACAAGGAGCTTCATCACAAAATTGCCAAAATTGCAGACAATCCTATGCTTTACAGTGTTCTTTCCGCCGCTGATCAGCTGATCGAATCCAGCATTTTCGGAACAAGAGATTACATCATGCTGAAAAACCAGTCTGTCAAAGATGTGGATGATCAGCACAGAAGACTGGTGCACGCCATTATAAACGGTGACGCCAAGGAAGCGGAGCACTGTATGTCTGAGCATATGCAAACCATCGAGAAATATATGCTTGAAATGCAAAAAGAGCGGTAAAAACCGCCCCTTTTGTTCTGAGTAACTGACAGTCAGGGATTTTCCCCCGGCTGTCAGTTTTTCTTTTTGTAGATCAGATAAGAATAGAAAATAATTTCCCAGCACCAGAAAAAGGAGTCCAATCAGCAGCATCATTACCATGGCCATACTGATCTTTACGCCAAGGGCAATGAGATAAGTAGCACCGCTCATCAAAATAGAGAGCACCGGTTTTTCGAAATGTCAATATGAAAATAAATTCTGGAATTTCGAAGATGGAGCCGTCTAAATTGTTGCTGCGGACTTTACTGCTGACAGTGATTTTGCCTTGTAATTCCTGCCCATATCCTATATACTCATTTATCATACTTTGTAACTATTTGGCACTTTCCCAGTTACGGGAAATATTCCCTTGCTAAATCGTTACCATGATTTGGGGGCAAAAAATGGACACCATTTATCGAATTGCAATTTGTGATGATGAAGCGGCAGACCGCGCCTTCCTTTCCTCCCTTGTGAAAAAGTGGGGCAGTGCAAAGGAAGCGGCGGTGCGTGTTCGCGAATTTACTTCTGCGGAGAATTTTCTTTTTCATTACGCTGAGAATAAAGAATATGACATCCTTCTTCTGGATATTGAAATGGGAGACATGGACGGCATTTCCATGGCGAAAAAGCTGCGTCAGGACAACCATACCATCCAGATTGTGTTTGTCACCGGATATTCAGATTATATTGCAGAAGGATATGAGGTGGAGGCACTTCATTATCTATTGAAACCTCTGAAGGAAGAGAAGCTTTTCACAGTTCTGGACCGTGCAGCCCGTAAGCTTTCCGCAAATGAGAAAGTTCTGACTCTCACAAGCGGCGGGGAAATGGTGCGGTTTCCACTTAATCAGCTGCGGTATGCAGAAGTTTACAGAAACTATGTAACCCTGCATGAAATCAGTGATTTTACCCTGAAAATGACTCTTGGGGAACTGGAAAAACACCTGGATTCCCGTTTTTTCCGGGCAGGACGTTCCCTGATTGTCAACCTTACCCGGATCAGCCGTGTCACCAGAAAAGAAATTTATCTGCAGGATGGAACGGTTCTTCCTCTTCCAAGAGGTGTCTATGAGAAGCTTAACCGGGCCATTATAAATATGGAGTGAATGCACAATGGGATTTTTTTCGAAAAGAATGGATAAGAAGCTTGCCGTTTATCAGCAGGAACTGATCCAGACACACTATCAGGAAGTGGACAATATGTATCGCCAGATCCGGGGCTGGAGACACGACTACCGCAATCACATCCAGACCATGAAGGCCTATGCGGCGGCAGAAGACTGGGAAGCCATCCGGCATTATCTGGATCTGCTGGATGAGGATCTGACGACTGTGGATACCGTAGTCAAAACAGGAAATCCTATGGCAGATGCAATCTTAAACTCAAAAATCTCCCTGGCAAGGTCAAAGGAGATTCAGGTGATTGCAGATGCCGATATTCCGGTGAAGCTGAAATCTTCGGAGATCGATCTGTGCTGTATTATCGGAAACCTTTTTGACAATGCCATTGAGGCCAGCCTGGCGCTTCCCAAAGAGCAGCGGATCATTCGCATCTATATGGACATGAAAGGCACCCAGCTATACATTTCCTTTACCAATTTTACCGCTGGAAAGAAAATGAAAAAGGAGGGAAATCTGTTTAAAAGCACCAAAGGGGAAGGGCACGGTCTTGGCCTGATCCGCATTGATGATATCGTGAAACGTCTGGACGGATATATCAACCGCAACAGTGAGGATGGGGCTTTTACTACGGAGATTTTGATTCCGCAGGTATAAAAGCAGGGCACCTTATTTTTCCTTAAAATACTGCAGGTAAAACGTAACTTTACAATTCATCACCCCGATTAACAATTCGTCCCCGGTTTGACCCGGGGACATTTTTTCTGGTAAAATAATGAAAAAACCCAGAAAGGTACTCTTTATGTTTACAAAAAGCAACTCCACTCCTAAATATAACACCTTCCAAAACATTGGCTTTATGATCCGTCTGGCCTGGAATTCAGATGAAAAAATGGTTCTTGTACTTTGCCTTCTGATTGCACTTTTGTCAGTGGCGCAGAACCTGATCGATCTGTACATTTCCCCCGTGATCCTGGACGCCGTGGAAAACCATGTGCCTGTCATCCGGCTGCTTTTTACTATTGCAGGCTTTGCGATTGCCAGCATGGCCGTATCCGCTGCGCTGACCTACGCCAGGCAAAATTCCAGTCCCGGGCGCATCAGTGTCCGCTGTGAAATCGTCAACCTTCTAAACCGTAAAGCAGCCACCACCGCCTACCCAAACCTGGAAGACAACCGCTTTTTAAAACTGCTGGAAAAGTCAAATGAATACACCAACTGTAACCAGGAAGCAGCCGGAGCCATATGGGAAACCCTTACCTTACTGCTGATCAATCTTACCTGTTTCTTTCTTTACGGCAGCCTTCTGACCCAGGTTCAGCCAGTCCTGATCCTGGTGATTCTTGCCACTTCCGGGACCAGCTATTTTCTCTCCAGACATCTGGACAGCTATCGATATACCCACCTGGATGAGGAAGCAGAATATGCGAAACGGATGCTGTATCTTCTGAATCAGGCAAAGGACTTCGGCGCTGCAAAGGACATTCGGATCTTCGGGCTTTGCACCTGGCTGGAGGAACTGTATGAGAAAAATCTGGAAGCTTTTCTTGCCTTCCACAGGAAGGCGGAAGGGGTATACCTCTGGGCACGGATTGCAGATGTTATTCTCACCTTTTTGCGAAATGGAACCGCTTATGCATTCCTGATCTATCTGGTATTTCAGCAGGAGATGGATGTGCCGGCATTCCTTTTATTGTTCACCGCAGTAGATGGATTTTCCAGCTGGGTTCTTGGAATTCTGGATGGATTTCGCACCTTGCATAAGCAGTCCCTGGATATTTCCACTATCCGTGAATGCCTGGATTACCCGGAAATTTTCTCCTTCACGGATGGAATTCCCCTGAAATGGGAGACTCAAAAGAGCTATGAAATCCGCCTTGAGCATGTGTTTTTCCGCTATCCAAATGCCTCAGAGGACACCTTAAAAGACATCAATTTCACCCTTCATCCAGGAGAAAAACTAGCAATGGTAGGCTTAAATGGAGCTGGAAAAACCACATTGATCCGGCTGATCTGCGGCTTTTATGATCCTACGGCAGGCCATGTTTTGTTAAATGGAACGGATATCCGTACCTATAATCGTACGGATTATTACACGTTCTTTTCCGCAGTATTTCAGGAATTTTCCCTGCTGGCAGCAACTGTGGCAGCAAATGTCGCACAGACAGAGGATGAAATAGACCAGAAACGAGTGGAAGATTGCCTGGAAAAAGCCGGACTTCGCGCAAAAATCAAGTCCCTTCCCAGACAATATGAAACCTGTCTGAACCGGGAGGTTTATGAGGATGCAGTGCTTTTTTCCGGCGGGGAAACTCAGCGGCTTATGCTTGCCCGTGCCCTATATAAGGATGCTCCCTTTGTGATTTTAGACGAACCTACCGCAGCACTTGATCCCATTGCGGAAGCAGATATTTACGGCAAATACAACGAAATGACACAGGGAAAATCCTCTATTTTTATTTCCCACCGTCTTGCTTCCACAAGGTTCTGCGACCGAATCCTTATGCTTGGCGACGGCAAAATCCTGGAGGAAGGAACCCACGAAGAGCTCCTTAACCTTGGGGGAAAATACGCCCAGCTGTATGAGATTCAAAGCAAATATTACAGGGAAAAGACGGAAATGAACCATACTGATATGAGTAAATTTACAGATAGAGAGCAGACTAAATTCGTTTACAGGAAAGGAGAGGGCAGAAATGTCTCAGAATAAACAACGTTTATCCTGGCTGGAAATGCTGAAAGTCAACCAAAGAGCCTACCTGCTCTTTTACAAAAGGTATCCCCGGATGATTCTTTCCCGCTTTGCCCTGATTATCTGGAAAGCGCTGACGCCGTATGTGGGCATCTATTTTTCCGCCCTTATTATTGAAGAACTGGCAGGGGCAAAGAACCCTGGACGGATTCGTTTTCTGGTGCTTCTTACCTTATTTTTGATAGCTGCAGGCAGCCTTGTAACGGCTCTTCTGGAAAAATGGAAGAACGTTCAAAGCGCTGGAATGTGGCTGAAGATCAAGAAAATTTTGTCCGAGAAGCTGTTTGAAACTGACTATGTAAATTTGAATGAAACGAAAAATATGGAGTTGTATTCTGCCATCTGCCAGAACCACAACAGCGCTGGCTGGGGCCTTTATCGCACTCTGGAAGACTGCGAAGCCCTGTGCCAGACGGTGATAGTGATCCTTGGCGGCGCCTCCCTGACCCTTTCCCTTTTCACAAGCCAGGTACCGGAAAGTGCAGGGAAATATACCATTTTAAACAATCCGTTATTTGTGATTTTAATCGCTTTGATTATGCTGGCAGTCACCTGCATTTCGCCTGTACTTGCAGGAAAAGCTGGACGCTATCTGACCAGCCTGGCAGATATCCATAACCTTGGAAACCGTATGTTTTCCTATTACGGACATCTTGGATATGACACCAAAAAAGCGGCAGATATGCGCATTTACAGACAGGATAAAATCTGCGAAAAATATAATTTAAACAAAGAAAGTACCTTTGGTTCCAGAGGGGTGTTTGCCAGATACCAGAAGGGTCCTGTGGGATTTTATCTTGCCGGGGCTTCGGCAGTGTCTGGGATTTTCACCGGAATCGCCTATGTTTTTGTGTGCCTAAAAGCGTGGGCGGGAGCCTTTGGACTGGGTGCAGTTACCAGATACGTTGCTTCCATCACCAGGGTTTACGGCGGGATTTCCACCCTGATCACGACAATGGAGGATATGCGAAGCAATGCCGCTTTTTTGAATATGGTATTTGAGTTTCTGGACATTCCGGATCACATGTATCAGGGCAGTCTGACGGTTGAAAAGCGAAATGACCGCAAATATGAGGTGGAATTTCGCAATGTGTCTTTTCAGTATCCGGGAAGCCAGGAATATGCCTTAAAGGATGTGAACATAAAGTTTGAAATCGGCAAAAAGCTGGCTGTGGTAGGTATGAATGGAAGCGGAAAAACGACCTTTATCAAGCTTCTTTGCCGTCTGTATGATCCTACAGAGGGGGAAATTCTGCTCAATGGAATCGATATCCGAAAGTACAATTACCGGGAATATATGACGATCTTTTCCGTGGTTTTCCAGGATTTCAAACTGTTTTCCCTGCCTCTTGGAGAGAATGTGGCAGCCAGAACAAATTATGACAGAGAACTGGTTACAGAAGCCCTTGAAAAAGCCGGATTTAAGCAGCGTCTTGCCAAAATGCCCCATGGCCTTTCTACCTGTTTATACAAGGAGTACACCGAATCCGGAGTGAGCATTTCCGGCGGGGAAGCCCAGAAAATTGCTATCGCAAGAGCCCTCTATAAGAATGCTCCCTTTATCATTCTGGACGAACCAACCGCTTCCCTGGATCCTGTAGCGGAAGCCGAGATCTACGAGAAATTTGCCGAAATTGTCGGTGACCGCACCGCCATCTACATCAGCCACCGCCTGTCCTCCTGCAAATTCTGCGACAAAATCGCCGTTTTCCACCACGGCACCATCGTCCAGACTGGCACCCACCAGTCCCTCCTCACCGACCAAACCGGCATCTACCACACCCTCTGGCAGGCCCAGGCACAGTATTATACATAGACATTGCAGGATTTTTGCTTTATTTTTGTATTCATTTCGTTACAATACGGTTACATTTCCACATTCAAAACAATGTATAATAAAACCCAGATGGCCCACAGCCATCCCTCTGCATAAATGCAACACTTAGAAAGGAACACCCACGAAAAATGAAAGCCAGAATCCTTGTAATAGAAGATGAAATCGCGATCAATGACCTGCTGTGCATGAACCTGGAGGTGACAGGGTATGAGACGGTGAGCTGCTTGGATGGAAACGAGGCAAGCGACACCATCCGCCAGGATCATAACTTCCAGTGCGCCCTTGTGGACATTATGCTCCCAGGCAAAGACGGCTACGCCCTTTTGCCAGAGCTGAAGCGCTTCGGCATCCCCGTCATTTTCCTCACCGCCAAAGCCGACCTGTCAAGCAAAGTAAAAGGCCTGAAAGAAGGAGCTGAAGACTACATTGTAAAGCCCTTCGAAATGCTGGAAGTCATGGTGCGCCTGGAAAAAGTACTGGAGCGCCACGGCAGCACCCAGGAGCAGCTTCAGATTGACGATGTCATCATTGACACCGTAAGCCACACCGTCACCAAAAACGGCGAAGAAATTTACCTGAAACCCATGGAATACAACTGCCTGATGATGTTCGTGAAAAGTCCTAACAAAGCCCTTTCAAGAGAACAGCTCCTTTCCGGCCTCTGGGGCGTGGAATTTGAAGGAGAAACACGCACCGTAGATGCCCACGTAGGCCGTATCCGCAAAAAGCTGGGCTGGCAGGACAAGATCAAAACCATCCCCCGCATCGGCTACCGACTGGAGGTGGATCTTTGAAGCTGTTTACCAAAATCTTTCTCCAGGTGACCTGTGTGATCCTGATTTTATCCTCCGCCATTTTTTTCTACACCACCTGCCGCTGGAAAGATCAAAGCCTGCAGGACATCAACAGCTACGAGTGGAACAAATTTCAGACCAGCATTTCCCAGTTCGAAAACCAGCTAAGGATCGCAGGCAGCCAGTCAGATGCCTCAGATCCCGACCTTCAGGAAAAAATACTGGTCTACTCCTTTCGCCACGTTTTCCACGATTCCGCCGCTTTATACTGCAATGAAAAAGAACTTTACAACGGAACCTCCTATGAATTTGAGGCAGAAACCATCAGGAAATTGACAGCAGAAACCCTTCCTCAGAAAAACCTTTCCGCATTTTATGATTATGATCCTGTCATCAGCAAAACAGATGGTAAAACCCTTCTTTTGTATTCCTATTCCTCCACAGAATACACAGGGGAAGAGAACTATCAGATCGTCACCTACAAAGACATCACCGATGTGTTGAAACGCAGCCAGATCCTGTTTTTCCAGGCAGGCGCACTGACCCTTGGCCTTCTTCTTTTCACAGGCTTCCTTCTTTTTTTCAGCCTGAAAAAGATCATGGCGCCTCTTACCAAACTGAACGAAGCCGCCCTCTGCATTGCGGACGGAAACTACGATATCCAGGTTCCACAGAACGGAAACACCGAACTGGCACAGGTGGGAAAAAGCTTTAACCAGATGACTGCCAAAATAAAAGAGCAGATTGAAAGCCTCTCCGCCGTCAACCAGGCCCAGAGGCAGCTTCTTGGCAGCCTGGCCCACGAACTGAAAACTCCTATGACCGCCATCATCGGCTACGCAGACACCCTTCTCACCGTCCGCCTGTCAAAGGAGCGGCAGGAGAGAGCACTGACCTATATTGGAAACGAATGCCGCCGGCTTTCCAGGCTTTCCGTAAAAATGCTGGAGCTGACCGGACTGTATGAAACCGGGGAATCCCAGCTTACCCTTCAGGAGGTTCCGGTAGCGGATTTCCTGGATGAGGCCCGGAAACTGACTCTATACCGTCTTCAGGAAAAAAATCTCCATCTGGAAATTTCCTGCAATCCAGAGAATTTGAAAAAGACCTTCGACAAAGACCTGATGCTCAGTGTCGTCACCAACTTTATCGACAACGCAGTCAAGGCTTCGGAAGAAAATTCCAGAATTCTGCTTCACGCTACAAATGACCGACTTACTGTACAGGATTTCGGAAAAGGAATCCCCCCGGAGGACTTATCCAAAGTAACCGACGCCTTTTACATGGTAGATAAATCCCGTTCCCGGGCAAATGGAAGCGTAGGCCTTGGTCTTTCCCTCTGCCAGAAAATCGCAGATCTGCACGGCTATCAGATGAAAATTGAAAGTACGGTAGGAGAGGGAACGAAGGTTTCTGTTTTATGGTGATATCATTCTCACCAATTACATCTCGGTTACAACTTGCGGAAGATTCGATGCTTAAACAGGCGCTATCATCTATACCAGAACGTGACCTGAAAAATGTCCCCGGCCATCCGCCGATTCCCCTAAAGCATGTTTGGAAAAAATTTCCGCAGCCTGTAACTTACATTCTGCAAAATTTTTCCAAACGCCTCACATTTTTCAGTCACGCTCGGATAAATGGCAATGCTTCCCTATGCAGCGTTGCCATACAGGAAGGGAGAACTTACCAGATATGAGAAAAAACATAGAAAAAATAATCGGCCTTACCCTTTGTGTAGGAATGCTCACCGGATGCGCCAAGACCCCCGAATCTTCTCTTGTAAAGCCAAAAGGGAGCAGTGCCATGGACGCCTACAAAGAAGCAGATGACAGTGTGGACATGGTAGAAAATAACACTGCTTCTGACGAAGCAGCTGCAGACTCAAACAGCGCAGCCTCCGAAAATGACAGCATCAATGACAGCAATAACAGCAGTTCTGCCGCCTCCGCTGCCAAGACCACCATCCGCGACCTGATCAATGCGCCGCAGACCTACAAAAGCCAGGTCACAGACGACAGCGCCAAGCTGGTGGTAAACACAGACGCTACTGTGGAAATCCCGGATGTGGACAAAATATCCGCCATTTCCGTAACCCCGGCAGAGGTTACCCAGGATCTTCTGGACCGCATCACGGACGCCTTCTTTTCCGATGCCACCCTGTACACTGCAGACAGCTATTACGTCCAGACCAAAAGCGAGATCAAAGAGATTTTGGATGGATTGAAGGAGGATGTGGCAAACGGAAATCTGGATCCCAATAACTGGGGAACAGATGATGACGGAAATTATATCTACGATATTTATGCGGATATTGAATACTGGGAATCAGAATATGAAACAGCCCCGGAAGCCGAAACCTTGGTGGAAGGAAGACCGGTGGCAGGCGTCGCGTCCCAGGCCTCTGATGGACAGATTATGGAAGAGAATTCCTTTTCAGGCGTAGCAGTCATGAATGACGGTTCCAAATATTACTATAAAACTTATTCCAGCGGCTCGGATACTCTTGCTGTCAGGATCAAAAAAACGGCGAAGGCAGGCGGCGAAGCACTTCCAACCGATACAAGCTGGTTTGATTATACAGACAGCAACGGTTTCCAGAAACCCACAGAGGAATCCATCGGCCTTTCACTTGAGAATGCCAAAAAACTGGTACAGGAAAAAGTAGATAAAATGGGAATTACCGATCTGCAATGTACTGGATGGGATTATGCTGTGTGTACTAATCTGGAAGATGACAACACTTTAAGCAACATTGGAACAGGATATCATATTTACTACAACCGTGTCATAAATGGAGTTCCCATAACCCAGACAATGGATTCCGGCGGCAATCTGGAGGACATGGACAGTACCATGGAAACCTGGTCTTATGAAAGTCTGGAGTTTTTTGTAGATAAAGATGGGATCGCATCGGTGGCTTACCGTGATCCTTACATCATCGGAGAAACCAAAACAGAGAATTTAAGCCTCCTTCCTTTCAGTGAGATCATGAAAACCTACGAAAAAATGATGGTGGTCACAAACGCCGACAACATGGAATACGAAAATTCCAGAGTCTATGACATCGACCGGATCGTCCTTGGCTATGCCAGAATTTATGAGCCTTCCAAGGATGCCCACACAGGGCTTCTGGTTCCTGTCTGGGATTTCTTCGGAACCAGAAAAACAGAAACCGAGTATGACGGGGAATCCTATTCCGACACAACTGAATACCCCACCTGGAGCTATCTTACCATCAATGCCGTAGACGGAAGCATTATCGATCGCAGCCTGGGCTACTGATATGAAACAGGTATTTGGAATTGTCCGCTACAATTTCTTCGGCTTTTTCCGAAATCCCAAGGTGATTTTTACTTTTCTCCTGGAATTTGTGCTCAGCTTCCTGCTCACCGGAAGGATCATGATCGTCATGGAAACCTACGACACTCCGGTGCAGGCCATTGAGCCGTTCCTGTGGACCTTCGGAGATGGAACTGCGGTGCTTTTAAGCTCCCTGCTTTTGCTCCTTTTGTTCTCAGACCTGCCCAAAATGACGCCCGTCACCCCATACCAGCTGATTCGCACCACCAAGAAAAAATGGCTGTTTGGGCAGTTTGTCTACGTCACACTGGTGACCATTTTGTACACAGTGCTTATGCTTCTTTTTACTTCTGTGCTGTGCATGCAGAACAGTTATCCCGGCAATCTGTGGAGCGAGACGGCAGCCATGCTTGGCTATTCCAGCCTTGGCAAAAATCTGCAGGTGCCATCCACCGTAAGAGTTATGGAAAGCATTTCCCCCTATGGATGCATGCTGCAGGTTTTCCTTTTGCTTTTTTGCTATTCTTTGACCTTAAGCTTTGTAATCCTTGTGGGAAATCTTTATAAGGGAAAAACAAAGGGCATGATCTTTGGGCTGTTTTACAGCGTGTACGGATTTCTGCTGGATCCCAAGGTGCTGGCAGTGATTTTCCATAAGGAAGACTACGAAATGTACCAGATGAATGTGCTGGTCAGTTGGATCAGTCCGCTGAACCAGGCGGTGTACGGAAAACACAATTTTGGCTATGACGCGCTGCTCCCCACCATCTGGCAGTCCTGCCTGTTTTTCCTGTTTTTTCTTGTGCTTCTTGCTTTTCTTGCCCTTTTTAAAATGCGAAAATACCAGTTTGAATTTCTTGGAGAAAAGGCATGAGTTGCAGAAGGGAGGTCAATAATGACAGATGAAATGAAACGCATGCTCACAGGAAAAAGCTTTCTGGCAGCGTGGCTCATTGCCTGCCTTTCCCTTGCGGCAGGCGCATCTTACCCTAACCTGAAAAAAGTTCTGGAATGCGGCACCTTCCTCCGGCTTCTGAACGGTTCCCTGGAAAGCCAGGTTCTGTCCTTTGCCATTCCGGTGGCGGCTGTATTGCCATGGAGCGATTCCTTTTTGCAGGAATACAAAAGCGGCTTTCTAAAGGCAGTGCTGCCCAGAACCGACCGGAGACGTTATGTGGAGGGAAAAGTATTTTCCGTTGTGATGTCCGGATTTCTGGTCTGGATATTTGCAGTGGTTGCCATGCTTTTTGTCAGTTTTGTTATATTTTATCCCATGGAAGAAAGAGGCAGTTTCCCAAAAGAGCTGCTGCTTGAGCTGATTCAAAAGGCCCTTCGGGTTGGAATTACTGGAAGCATTCTCAGTACTTTCGGCGGTATTTGCGCAGTTCTTGGAAATTCCCCTTATATGGCATATGGAATTCCCTTTGTCACCTATTATTTTGGAATCATTCTCCATGAGCGTTACTTTAAGGAGCTGATCTGGTTTTACCCGGTAGAATGGATCCAGGCAGCCGGAGACTGGGGATCGGAGAAAGATGGGTTGTGGTTATTTTTGTTATTATTTCTTCTTGTGCTGATTCCTATTTTGGGAGGTGTATTATATGGAAAAATCCAGGAAATCTGAAGCTGCCTGCGTGCAGATCTGCCAGGTAACCAAATGCTTCGGTGAGGATCTGGTTCTAAAAGAGGTCAATCTTACCCTGAACTGCGGACAGGTTTACGGTATTGTGGGAAATAATGGCTCCGGCAAAACAGTGCTGATGAAATGCATCTGCGGTTTCCTTCCCACTTCTACAGGAACGATCCATGTATTCGGAAAGCAGATCGGCAGGGATGTGGATTTCCCGGAAAGTCTCGGAGTCATCATCGAAACTCCCGGCTTTCTCACCCAGTATACAGGCGCTAAAAATCTGGAAATTCTGGCGGATATGAGAGGGCAGATCACCAAAGCTGACATCCGCCTGATTCTTCGCAAGGTAGGCCTTGACCCGGACATGAAAAAAACTGTGGGAAAATACTCCCTTGGCATGCGCCAGCGCCTTGGAATTGCCCAGGCCATTATGGAAAATCCTCGTTTTCTTATTCTGGACGAGCCTTTCAACGGGCTGGACAAACACGGCGTAGCAGAAATCCGGGAACTGCTTCTGGAACTGAAAGCCGCCGGAAAAACCATCCTCCTGGCCAGTCACAATGAGGAAGATATCCGCATCCTGTGCGACCATGTTTACGAAATGGACGGCGGAATTTTAAGAGAACGGTAAGCTTCGTACCTTCCCAATGATACGCTTTGCACCGCACAGGAATTATGATTTGCATAATTACGCATCGCATTTCTCGATTTTTCTGTGAATTTTGTTCCCCCAAAAGCTTGCGTAATCTCCGAATAATTATAAGGAAAGGACAAATTGGATATGAGGAACTGTCAATTACAAATTTACACAAAAAATAATAGCATTCATAAAAAATCATACAGGCGTTTTTTGAGCGGTGCTTATCTTTTCCTTGTTATCTTTTTACTGCCAGTTCCCGCCGCAGCATCTGTCCCCGATGAGAACGGTACATTTTCGGAAGAAATGGAAAATTCTTTGGACAATGAAAGTTCCGTCAACAATTCCAGCGGCGATGATTTCAGCGACCATAACTTTAACTCCACAGATAACCGGGAGCCTGGCTCCGATAGTTCTTCTGGTTCAGATAGCCAGTCACCGGACTCCGATAACTCATCCTCTGACCTGGACGGATTTTTCTCAGGCGATGACACCAGCAGTTCTTCCAAGGATAAAACCATCCATGTCATCATCGAAAATGGAAATTCTTCAAATGACTTAAACGGAAACGGCTCCGCCATAATAGATCCAGGTGCAGACAACGGAACCATATCAGGAGACGGATATACAGACGGCGGCTCTGGAGGATACACGGGCGGCAGTTCAGGCAGCTCATCCTCCGGTGAAGTCATTCTCCATAAGCCCCAGCTTCTCTTAGAAGACAGCAACCTTTCCGGTCAGTCCCTGAAAGCCGGAACCACCCAGGAAATGTCTGTGGTCTTCCGCAACAAAAGCCGCAGCCAGAACGTATTCGGCCTGAAGATTTCCCTTTCTACAGAAACAAAGGGAATCGAATTTGCCAAAAATTCTTTCTATGTACAAAGACTAACTCCCGGGGAAGCCATCACCCTCAAGTCGCTGATGACCATAGCGGAAGATACCGCTCCAGGACAAGTCACCGTCACTTTTTCCCTGGAATATGAGGACTCCAAGGCAACCGCAGCTACTGGCACAGAAACCCTCACCTTCAATATTTCGCAACAGCTTCGCGCCGAGCTGGAAGCTTCCGACATTCCCTCCATCGTCTACACCATGGACACCATCGAAGTCCCGGTAAAAGCCATGAACCTTGGCAGAGACAAGCTCTACAACGCCAAAGTCCGCCTGGAAGCCACGGGCCTAAGCCCCAGCGGAACGGTATTTCTCGGAAATATCGAAGCCGGCACTGCAGCAGAGGGCAGTATGAAAATCTATGTAAAGGGAAAAACGAATGAAACCGCAGCCACCTTATCCCCAGGCCAAATCTCCGGCCGTTTCATCCTCACCTACGAGGATTCCTCTGGAAATTCCTACGAGACCGCCTCTGACTTCCTGACCGAACTCAAAGAATCCCAGATCCAGTCCCTGAAAGTGGAAGAGGACCAGACCGAAACCAACAGCTGGTGGTATTCTATCCTTGCTGTAGGCGCCCTTTTCCTGATCTGCATCATTTTGCTTCTCCTGGTAAGCCTGCGCCGAAAAAACGTACTCCTGGAAGAAGCCAGAAAGGCGGCCTCCCAATGAAAAAGAAAAAAGCCGACAGCTTCACCTGTTTTCTCGCCGCCCTGTGCACCCTGATTTTTTTCCTGCTTATCCGGCTTTTCCTTGGCATGCAGGAGGAGAGAAGAACCTATACCGCACTGGTGTCCCTTGGCGATCTCACCTACGATAACGACTTTCTGAAAAGCGCGTCAAAGATAATAGGCATCCAGGCAGTTTACCCGGTTGTGGAAATTCCAGTAACCTTAAAAATAGAAGATTACACAGAAACCACCGCCTTCTACGGAATTGACCTAAGTGCCTTTGTTCAAAGTCCAGATGAGGATTCCCTGGGAACCGTTCCCCTTTTGCTCCTTGGCAAAAATTCCCTCTCCAATATGAAAGACTCCAATGGCCACCAGATTTCCCAAAATCAGCAGCAAAAATATCTGCAAATGGGAGAGGAGCTCTCCATCACCTACTCCCTGGATACCGGCATTGCATCTGACAGCCTTACCGCCACGGCTTCCTACACCACCGTTTCTTCTGCGACAGGCAGTGCTACCTCCAATATGGCTAATGCTTCTGGAAACAATCCTTCCAGTGTTGCCGCTTCCACCTGGCTTCCCTGCCATGCAGCCGCCGTCCTGGAAAACCAGGATACCGAAATCTACATTCCCTTTTCCCACGCCCAAGCCCTGTGCCAGTCCAGCGGAATGAATCAATCTATTACAAGTGTCCTCCTGAAAATAAACGGCAAAGAAAACCTGGAAAACGCCAGGCAGCTATTCCAATAAATAAACTCCTCCACCTTCCCCAAGCCTGCATAGCCCCGCCTGTCTTTTGCCTTACAGATTTGTCTCAATCCCAAATCTGTAAATTGATTTTCCCTCCAAAATGCTTTACAATGGGAAGCAACCAAGGAGGAGAAACGTTATGAAACTGGACAAAAAACAAATTTTTACCATTCCCAACCTGTTAAGCACATTCCGCATTGTACTGGCGTTCGTATTTTTAGCCGCATTTTATCAGTCCGGGGCATCCGGCAGAAGCAATCTGCTCACAGCCATCATCCTGCTTTCCGCACTCACCGATTTCCTGGATGGCAAGATTGCCCGGAAATTCAACATGGTCAGCGAGCTCGGCAAGATCCTGGATCCTATTGCAGACAAGATCACCCAAGGTGTTCTGATCTTATGCCTGATGAAAGAATATTCCCTTTTGAAATGGCTGTTCCTTCTTTTCGCAGTGAAAGAAGCCTTCATGGGAATCGTAGGAGTGAAGGTCTTAAAGAAAACCCAGGAAAACAAAGGCGCCATGTGGTACGGCAAGGTCTGTACCGCCTTCTTTTACCTGGTCATGCTGTTGCTTCTTTTCATCCCCGACATGCCCATGAACATCGCCAACACTTTGATCCTGGCCTGCAGCTTTTTCATGGCCCTGTCATTTATCCTATACGCCAAACGCTACAAAGACCTGCTTTCCTAAACAAACAGGTCAACTGCCAACAGCCGTAATAAAAGAGGAAAGAGCATCTGTGTCACGCACATTTGCTCTTTCCTCTTTATTTTTCCAGCCGGTAGGTGACACACATTGGTTTCTGTGTCCACGGATCGGTTTCCATATACGCATCCAGCGAAAATACATTATGAAAAACCTCCGGCGTCATAATTTCCTCTGGCGTACCCTCATAGAGTACCTTCCCGTCCCGCATGGCAATGATCCAGTCAGAAAATCTGGCAGACTGGTTCAAGTCATGAATTACCAGTGCAATGGTTTTTTCCTGAGTTTTGTTCAGCATTTCCAGAAGCTCCAGGATTTCCAGCTGATGCGCCATATCCAGATAAGTAGTAGGCTCATCCAAAAGGATCAGCGGCGTATCCTGTGCCAATGCCATTGCGATCCAGGCCCTCTGGCGCTGACCGCCGGAAAGCGCATCCACCCGCCGATGTGCTAGTTCCTGCATTTTGGTAAGCTCAAGAGCCCACTGTATGGCATCTTTGTCCTCTTTTTTCAGTTTCCCGAACCCCTTCTGATGGGGATATCTTCCATAGGAGACCAGTTCCTGCACCGTAAGTCCGCCGGGAGCCTGAGGACTCTGTGGTAAAATTGCCATTCTCCTTGCAACCTCCACAGCAGGCATCTGGGTAATGGAATTTCCCTCCAGGAAAACCTCTCCGGATCTTACAGGAATCATACGGGAGAGTGCCTTCAATAAAGTAGATTTTCCACAGCCGTTGGGGCCGATAATAGAAGTTATCTTTCCCTTTGGAATCTGGACGCTCATAGACGGGATAATCAGATTCTGCTGATAGGCAACGGAAATATCCTTGCCGTAAATAGCTGGTTTCATTACGTTTTGTTCCTCCAAATTTATGATTTAATCCTGCATGATCAGTAAATAAAGAAAATAAGGCGCACCGATTACCGCAGCCACAATTCCAATGGGAATCTCATTTGGAATCAGCAGGGTTCTGGAAATAATATCGGAAAACACCAGAAGCACCGCACCCAGTAAAGCTGTAATCCCAATCAGGGATCTGTAGTTCGGACCGGTCAGACGCCTTGCCAGATGAGGACACACAAGCCCCACAAAGCTTAAGCCGCCGCCTACAGCGCAGCAAAGACTGGACATTCCAATGGCGATTCCAAGAAGAATGGCAGACTGCTTCGAAACTTCAACCCCAAGACCGGTTGCGGTCTGATTTCCAAGAACCAGAACATTCAAGGTCCGGCTTTTGTAAAAAGCTAGTAGCCCCAGCACCAGAAGGCAAACAAATAAAATGTGCACATTTGACCAGGATGCACCCCAGATACTTCCGGCGAGCCAGTTCTGCACAAAGGCATATTCACTGTCTGACATGCGGAGCATCAGCATGGTAGTCACACTGGAAACAGCAGTGGAAACCGCAATTCCAATCAGCAGAAGCCTTTTGGGGGAAAGTCCATTTCCCGTAAATGCCAACCGATAATCTATGATTGCAACGATCACAGACCCTGCAAAAGCGATCACTGGCAGAAGAGGTGTCATATTCTGGCTGCTGCCTGCAAAAAATACGATAAACACAGCCAGCGCAAGTCCTGCTCCGGCATTGATTCCAAGAATTCCGGGCTCTGCCATATCATTTTTCGCCACGCCCTGTATGATTCCGCCGGCAAGTCCAAGTCCTACGCCAACCAAAAGACTGGTAAAAATCCTGGGAAGGCGAAGCTGAATCAGGGTGTACCGAAGTCCCGGATCTCCGCCGCCTAAGATAATTTCCCAAAAATCCTGGAGAGAAAGCCGGCTGTACCCTGCATAAATATCTGCAAGGATTCCCGCTGCAAGAAGAACCAAAAGAATCAGGGACACCATACAGACTCTTTTTTTCTGCTTTGCATCAGTCATTTTCATCCGCCCCCTTTCTTGCCGTCCAAATGAAAAATGGGACTCCCACAACTGCAAAAACAAGTCCCACCGGCGTTTCGGAAGGCGCATTGATCACTCTGGAAATAATATCCGCAAGAAGCATAAACACAGCCCCTGTAATCATAGAGCCAGGTATCACTGTGCCGTAGTCAGAGCCTGCAAAAAAACGGACCACATGGGGAACCAGAAGTCCCACAAAGGAAACGGGTCCTGCAAGTGCAACCGCACTTCCTGCAAGAAGAAGCACTGCCACCAAACATAATGTTTTTGTCCTTTCCACCTTGATTCCAAGTCCTCTTGCCGCGTCATCCCCAAGGCTTAAAAGGGAAATCCTTTTGGAAAGAAGCATCGCCAGAAGAAGTCCTGCCGCAATTCCAGGAACTGCAAAGGTCAGCTGTTTCATACGGATTCCCGCAACGCCGCCAGCTGTCCAGAAGGTAAGATCATAGCCAATATTATAAAAAAGGGAGATTGCCTGACAGATGGAAGAGAGGAAAATGCTTACCGCACTTCCCGCAAGAACCAGCCTGACAGGATCCAGCTTTTTGTGGCGAAGGCTCATCAGCCCATATACAAGAAGCAGGGCAGCACCAGCGCCCAGAAAAGAACACATTACAATGCCGGAAAAGCTCATTCCCGGCAAAAAAGCAAGACATACCGCCAGGGCAAAAGAGGATCCTGCATTAATTCCAAGAAGCCCGGAATCGGCAAGAGGATTCCGGGTGATTCCCTGCATGATCGCACCGGCGCAGGCAAATGCGGCACCTACGATGATACAGCCGATGGTTCTTGGAATCCGAAGCTCAAGAATGGCAATCTGCGCAGAATCGGACCAGTCCGGCTGCAAAATCGCCTGCAGGATCTTTTCCCCGGATATATTTGTACTTCCAAACCTTACAGAACAAACCGCAGCCACAAAAAGGGCTGCGATTCCAACAATAAAAAATATGGTTTTTCTAATTCGGGAGTTCATTTTAGTCCTCAAAGCCTCTGAAGAAATCAAGGAAAATGTCAAGCTGTGCATTCAGTGTGATAGGATCACGGTGCATAAAGGATACCTGCTCATAGGAAAGAACCTTTCCATTTTTCACTGCATCCAGGTTGTTCCACAGCTGGGAATCCTCCACAAAAGAGCTGTCTGTATCCGCAAGAACCCCGTACAAAATGAAGTCGCCGGTATATTCCGGAAGTGCTTCCAGAGAAACAACTTCATAAGCGGTATCCCCGTCTACCATTTCCTCCTGAACTTTTTCCGGTGCCTTTAAATCCCACATATCATATAAAATGCTTCCGCCTCTTGCGAAATGACTTCCCATTGTATAGATCTGCTGCGGCCATACCTCTACGATGGAAACAGTCTGATCCCCTACAATTCCCTGGATTTCTTCTTTTGCATCCATCACGCGGGTATTGAAATCATCTACATAAGCCTGCGCTTCGTCCTCTTTTCCCACCAGATCTGCAATGTAAAGGAAAAGCTCCTCGTCAGAGCGCTTTCCATCTTCAATATAAACAGTAGGTGCAATTGCAGAATACTTCTCATAATCAGCCTCTGTAATGGTGACGATCAGATCTGGCTGTTCTGCCACGATCATTTCCAGAGAGGTTTCTGCGCTTGTAACGTTCATTGCCTGGATCCCGTCTATATATTCCTCCAGAAATTTATTGGATAAGGAGTAAGGAGACGCGATAACCGGCTTTACATCTACTGCAAGAAATTCTCCAAGATAGTAATCGGACACGATTTTTTCAGGATTGACTGGAATTTCCACC
>NZ_JAOQJM010000004.1:0-15390 GCF_025566865.1 Blautia acetigignens | reverse complement strand
TTGGAATATTCTTTTGCATTTTCAGGAAAATACCTGGTATAATAAAAGCTGTAAATTACAGAAGATGGGGGAAATCTGATTTTATGTCATTGGAAAAGCACCTGGAATTCCAGGAAAAAATATTGAAAGCTTTGAACTTTTGCCCAAAATCCCTGGAATCCTGTACCAGATGGGATAATAAGGAAAATCCAGAGGATGGGTTCCTGATTCTCTATGAACGAAAGGGATTTTACAGCCTGGCAGTTGCCCAGTATACTGTGCATCATAATTTTTCCATTTCTTTTCAGGATGAAGAACCGCTGCTTCGTTTCGGAAACTTTTATACCGGAATCACCCATTTCAAAATTGACGGAGTAAAAGCAGATTCTTCCACGCCGGACTCTTTTCTGGTGCTGGAAGGACATCTGAAGGGACAACAGTTCTGGAAAAAAGGAGAGCAGTACTGCGGAATTGAGGTTTCTATCGCCCCTTCATTTGTGGAACTGCTGAAAACTGTGGATCCGCACATTTTTTCCGTAACCTGTTTTACCAGAAACGTGACTTATCACTGGCTTCCTACTGCAGCCATGACTACTTTGCGCCAGCTCACCAACATGGCAGTCCGGGGCACTCTTACTCCTTTGATTTTGGAAGGATGCATTCTCCAGTGTCTTGGAAGCATCAGTGAATCTGTAAAAAACGGCCAGTTCAGCCTGGATGAAAAATGCCCAAGTACCATGCTGGGAAACAGGCAGATTACTTTTTCTTCTTTCGACCTGTCTGCCATCAGCCAGGCGTATCAGATTCTCACCGATCACCCGGAGTCTGCTCCCAGTATTCCGGAGCTGAGTAAGCTGCTGCTTCTGAATGAACAGAAGCTGAAAGCTGGTTTTCAAATGTGCTATCACATATCCATCGGACAATATGTCCATGAATGCCGTATGACAAAAGCCGCCCAGCTTCTTGGCAATACCAGCCTCAGTGTCCTGGAGATCAGCCATGAAACCGGATACAAAAGCTGCGCCAGCTTCATAAAAGCATTCCGGAAATTTTACCAGAAAACACCCCTGCAGTTCCGCGCCAGCCAGAAAACCAGCCAACAAGCCAGCAGCTCCCAGGAAAGTTTTTCTTGACTTAAACCCATGTTTAAGCCTTATTATGATATCAGGGGCAAAATAGGGGCAAAAGACCTTTTGCCCCTAACCTCTGCCTCCACGCTGGCAAACAAGGTTCTGGATATGGGCCTAATCGACATGATGATGTTTTCCATCAACCCTATGTACGATTACGGACAGGGAGATTTTTCCATCGGAAGCAATGCCGAGCGCTATGAACTGTATTCCAGATGTGAAAAAAAAGGCGTTGGAATCTCCGTCATGAAGCCATTCAATGCCGGACAGCTTTTCCCCCTTATGACCATCAAGAACCATTCCAATCTTGCCTCAGACGACCGTGTTTACGGCTTGAGAAGCGTGACAACACCAATTTCATCGTCACCTCCGTAATCTTCGACTGGGCCATCAAATTCAAAACCGGATGCAAATCTGAGTATTCATTAGTGGATATTCAGGGAAAATAAATACAATTGCGAAATAGTTGCTGCATGCTTTCGGCGCAGCAACTATTTTTGGTTACTGGTTCACTCCGTGCCCAGTAACACGCTTCGCGATGCACAGAAATCATGCTTTGCATGATTTCGCGCCGCAATCCTCGGGTTTTCTGTGAACTTTGTTCACAAAAAACACCTCGCGGAATATTACCTATGAACAGTAACTGTTTTTGTACAAAATGCTTGTTAAAAATATAATTTTTATTGCTTTTTGGTTAATTTATCACTATAATAAACACAAATAACTTGTTGTTTTTTTATTTTACAGAAAGGATTTTCCATGGAAACGCGAGTTGCTGTGATCAGCATTATTGTAGAGAATACGGACGCCGTCGAACCACTGAACGGACTTTTGCATACCTATGGAGAATACATCATCGGACGGATGGGTATTCCCCATCGTGAAAAAGGCATCAACATTATCTGCGTGGTGCTGGATGCTCCCCTTGACAAGATCAATGCACTGTCCGGTGCTCTTGGACGGCTGAATGGGATTTCCACCAAGGTGGCTTATTCCAAGGTCTGAAAGAGGTATAGCCTGGAAAAGTTTAGAAGCTTTTACAATTGAATACAAGCATCCCCTGACACTGAAACCAATCCTTGAGGTGAAAGATACGATGATTTTTTTGCAGACATATGATCTGTGATATTTTTGCAGACACAAATCCTGCCGCTGTATCTTTCTCTTTTAAGAGGGGGAGCGAAGCGGCGGGATTTTTTTTATAAAAGGGAGATGGTTTATGATCCAAGCACAAATAGAACGCATTGACAAATTAGAACAGCAGCACATTCTGCCAAAAGAAGAACTGATCACACTTTTGGACGGGCAAAATGAAGCGCTTTCTGCCTATCTTTTTTCTAGAGCAGATGCTGTGCGCAGGGTCAATTACGGTACAGATGTCTACGTCCGCGGTCTGATCGAGTTCACCAACTACTGCAGAAATGACTGCTATTACTGCGGCATCCGCCGTTCCAACCCAAATGCCAGCCGTTACCGGCTGACCGAAGAGGAGATTCTTGGCTGCTGCAAAGAGGGCTATCAGCTTGGTTTTCGCACCTTCGTACTGCAGGGCGGAGAGGACCCTTTTTACACTCCAGAACGGATTGAGCATCTGGTGCGCTCTATCAAAAGTCAGCATCCTGACTGCGCCATCACCCTTTCCGTGGGAGAGCATGATCGGGAAACCTACCAGCGCTGGTTTGACGCAGGAGCAGAACGGTACCTTCTCCGTCACGAAACTGCCGAGGATGCTCACTACCGGATTTTACATCCGCCGGAACTAAGCCTGGCTCACCGGAAACAATGCCTGTGGGATTTAAAAAGCATTGGCTACCAGGTTGGCTGCGGATTCATGGTAGGCTCTCCTGGACAGAACAGTTCGCAGCTGGCAGAGGACCTGCTTTTTATCCACGAGCTGCAGCCGGAGATGGTGGGCATCGGCCCTTTTATTCCACAGAAAGACACCCCATTTCGGGCTCAGGCCCCCGGCACCTTAGAGCAGACCCTTTTTCTCCTTGGCATCCTTCGTCTGATGCTTCCCCAGGCTCTGCTTCCGGCCACCACAGCCCTTGGAACCATCCACCCAAAGGGCCGGGAAAAAGGCATCCAGGCTGGTGCAAACGTGTGCATGCCCAACCTTTCCCCTACAGAGGTGCGGGAAAAATACGCACTCTACGACAACAAGATCTGCACCGGGGATGAGGCAGCACAGTGCCGCAACTGTCTTTCCATGCGCATGAAATCCATTGGATATCAGGTAGTGGTGTCTAGAGGCGACCATCTTTCCAGGCGCTCAAAATAAAAACTGAATACGGAACTCCATAACACTTCACTAATGGGAAAGGCCCGTCCTGACCCAAAAGAAAGGAAACCATTATGTACGATCCCAAATCATTAAAAGCCGAAGAATTTATTGACCACGAAGAAATCCTTGCATCCCTTGCCTATGCAGACGAACACAAAGACGACCTCCCCCTGATTGATGAGATCCTGGAAAAAGCAAAGCTGCGTAAAGGCTTAAGCCACAGGGATGCCTCCGTGCTTCTTGCCTGCGAAACCCCGGAAAAGGTTCAGGAAATCTATGCTCTGGCCGAGCAGATCAAAAAAGATTTTTACGGCAACCGTATTGTAATGTTTGCGCCTTTGTACCTTTCCAACTATTGCGTAAACGGCTGTACTTACTGTCCCTACCATGCCATCAACAAGCACATCCCCCGCAAAAAGCTGACCCAGGAGGAAATCCGCGCGGAAGTTATCGCTCTTCAGGATCAGGGCCACAAGCGTCTTGCCCTGGAAGCAGGAGAGGATCCCATCCACAATCCCATTGAATACATACTGGAATCTATCCAAACCATTTATTCCATCAAACACAAAAACGGCGCCATCCGCAGGGTAAACGTAAACATCGCTGCAACCACCGTGGAAAATTACCGGAAGCTTCACGATGCCGGCATCGGCACCTACATTCTTTTCCAGGAAACCTATCACAAGGAATCTTATGAGCAGCTTCACCCATGGGGACCGAAGCATGACTATGCTTATCATACCGAAGCTATGGACCGTGCCATGGAGGGCGGCATTGATGATGTAGGACTTGGCGTTTTGTTCGGGCTGGATAAATACCGCTATGAGTTTGCGGGAATCCTTATGCACGCCGAGCATCTGGAGGCTGTTCACGGGGTGGGACCGCATACCATTTCCGTTCCCCGTATCTGTCCGGCGGATGATATCGATCCTTCTGCTTTTTCCAATGCAATCAGCGATGATACCTTTGCCAAGATCGTGGCATGTATCCGCATTGCCGTTCCTTACACTGGCATGATCGTATCCACCCGGGAAAGCCAGCGCTGCCGTGAGCGGGTGCTCCATCTTGGAATTTCCCAGATCAGCGGAGGTTCCCGCACAAGCGTAGGCGGATACACGGAAGAGGAGCGACCGGAAGACACGGTACAGTTTGATATTTCTGACCGCCGCAGCCTGGATGAGGTAGTCTGTTGGTTAATGGAAATGGGCTATGTTCCTTCTTTTTGCACTGCCTGTTACCGGGAGGGGCGGACAGGCGACCGGTTCATGTCTCTTTGCAAATCCGGTCAGATCCAGAACTGCTGTCTGCCAAACGCCCTGATGACCTTAAAAGAATACCTGCAGGATTACGCCTCCGCCAAAACCCGCACCCTCGGCGACACCATGATCCAGTCCCAGCTTCAGGATATTCCAAACGAAAAAGTAAGAAAAATTGTGGAAGAGCGCCTTGTGAAGATTGCAGGCGGAGAGCGGGATTTCCGGTTCTAGAGCCTTTTTCAAACACGCTCTAGAGCAAATATCTTGGGGGATGGCGTCTGCTGTCCCCACATTTGTATTTTCAAAGAAAAAGGAGATGCTAAGCTATGAGCACTTTAAATCAAACACCCTCCGCAGGCCGCCTCCACATCAGCTTTTTCGGCTGCCGAAACGCAGGTAAATCAAGCGTAGTCAACGCCGTAACTGGCCAGGAGCTTTCCATTGTATCAGACATAAAAGGAACCACCACCGACCCGGTTACCAAATCCATGGAGCTTCTTCCCCTTGGCCCCGTAGTCATCATTGACACTCCAGGCATTGATGATGTAGGAGAGCTTGGCGAACTTCGCGTAAAACGCACCAAACGAATCCTGAACAAAACTGACATTGCCGTACTTGTGGTAGATGCCACAGCAGGACCAACCACTGCCGATCAGGAACTGATCACTCTTTTCCGTGAAAAAGAGCTTCCCTATCTGATCGTATACAACAAATCCGACCTTATTTCTCCCATACCAGATGCCGGGGAACATGAGATCTGGGTCAGCGCCCTAAAGAAAACCAATATCCAAGAATTAAAGGAACGCTTAGGCCACCTGATTCAAACCGACATCATGACAAAAAAACTGGTCGGCCACTTGCTAAAACCTCTTGATACCGTGATCCTGGTCTGTCCCATCGATGAATCCGCACCAAAAGGAAGGCTGATCCTGCCCCAGCAGCAGGCCATCCGGGATGTATTAGAAGCCGGGGCAATTGCAGTGGTAGTCCGGGAGCATGAACTTGCAGCAGCCCTGGACCAGCTGGGAAATAAGGCAGCAATGGTCATCACAGACAGCCAGGCATTTTCCATGGTAGGAAAAATCACACCCGATTCCATCCCCCTGACTTCTTTTTCCATACTGATGGCAAATTACAAAGGCTTCCTGAAAACTGCAGTGGCAGGCGTTTCCGCCCTGAAAAACCTTCAGGACGGGGACACTGTTCTCATCGCTGAGGGCTGTACCCACCACCGCCAGTGCAACGACATCGGCACCGTAAAGCTGCCAAACTGGCTCCAGCAGTACACCGGCAAGTCCCTGAATTTCCAATTCTGCTCCGGCACCGAATTCCCAGAGAACCTTGCCCCTTATTCCATGGTGATCCACTGCGGCGGCTGCATGCTGAACCACCGCGAAATCCAGTACCGCATGCGCACCGCCACCGACCAGTCCATCCCCTTCACCAACTACGGCACCATAATCGCCCTGATCACCGGAACCTTAGCCCGCAGCCTTTGCATCTTCCCGGAGATTCATGAGATGCTGTGATTATATTACCAGTGAACGGTAATATAATAATTTGCAATTGACAATATGGTATATATACCATATACCAATCTAAAGGAACCAAACCTGCCATAGAATTTCTTAATGGTTTAGATACAAAAATGCGGGCAAAAGTTGGTTCTGATACTGCTGAGGGAAAGAAAGGATCTGCGCCGTGGCTGGTATATTGTCCGCAGGGATGAAACCTCTCTCCTGACAAGCCTTGGCGAAGTGGTATATCACAAAACCCTGTTTAAAAATGTTGATACTGGTGAGTCCTGCAATCAGACGGAGGACCTGATGGTCCTCCATTTTTTATATAGGAGGATTTGATTATGCTGTTATTACAACTTATCCTGTACTGTCTCCTGTTCTTTTTGCTGGTAAAATGCGCGGCTAAAGACAGCGGACTCAACTGTATCTATTTTTATCCAAAGGAATACATAAACGAGGCCGAGAAACGCGGCCTGGCCACCATTCTGTATCTGATCATCGCCCTTGCCGTCGCCGGAATTGTAGTATTGATCAGTAAAATCTAATGAAGGAGCCATATTCCTGCCCTTTTGATTTGATGAATAAAATTTCAATAATTCTTTACACTTCCGCCAGACATGGAAAATATTGGATACATCATTCCAGTATCCCCATATCCGGCGAAAGTTCTATATTTTCATAAGTGTGAAGCAGTCTTTCCAGTTCATGAATAGCAGGAGAGAGGAACTTGTTTTTGTGATAAACAAGTTTGAATTTTCGGTTCCATTCCCCATTTTGATTATAAAAAACCCTGATTTTTCCATGCCGGATCTCATGCGGCATCAGTCGAAGAGACATAACCGCAAGTACCCGGTCATAAAGCACAGCATTCAGAAGCGCCCGGGGACTGTTGGCCTCCCAAACCGTCTGCACAAAAATATGATGCTTCGCAGCATACTCCTCAAACAGCTGCCTGGTTCCGCTTCCCTGTTCACGCATAGCAAAAGGTTCCCCCACAAGATCCTGTACTTGAATGCGTTTTTTCCCATAAAATGGATGATCCTTTCCCACCGCAAGCACCAAGCAGTCATCAATAATCGGAAGAACAGTAAGATCCGGAGAAAGGATTTCCCCCTCCACAATTCCCACATCCAGCTCCGAGCGAAGAAGCTTCTGCTCAATATCCTTGGTATTGCTCACATAAGAATGGACCCGAATCTCCGGGCAGTTCTTTTGAAGCCGGGGAATCAGAAAGGGCGTCAAACAAGTTCCCACCGTAATAGTAGAACCCAGCTTCAGTGTGGAAGACTGCCCCTGATTCAGCATCAGTTCCTCCAGCTGCTGAAACTGCCGGATCAGATTTCGCGCCTGGGGAAGCAAAAGCTGGCCCCGTTCTGTGAGATACAGCTTCTTTCCCAATCGTTCAAAAAGAAGACCATTGTAATGCTTTTCCAACTCCCGAATGGCCTGGCTCACCGTCGGCTGAGACAAATATAAAGAAGCAGCAGCGGCGCTCATAGACCCCAGATCCGCCACTGCAACAAAAATCGTCAGATGTCTTATCGTCATATCTATTGCTCCTTATATAGAAAATACCTATCATTTCTATAAAATAATATCATTTTTCAAATACATCCTCAAGTGCTATATTAAAGGAAATACACATGAAACGAGGTAGCAAAATGTCAGCATTAACAGTCAGCAAAGAAGACGAAGCCCGCGTAAAAGGAATGGGCTTTCTTAACAATCGCGGAACAGACCTTTTTTCCGCCCGTGTCCTTACCGTAAACGGCAAAGTAACCGCCGCACAGCACCGCTGCATGGCAGAAGCAGCAGAGAAGTTCGGCAACGGCAACCTTCTATACACCACCAGACTTTCCGTGGAAATTCAGGGGATTCCCTATGATAAGATTGAAGAATTCCAGCAGTTTATCGCCAAAGAAGGCCTGGTAACCGGTGGAACCGGAGCCAAAGTCCGTCCTGTAGTATCCTGCAAGGGAACCACCTGCCAGTACGGACTTCTGGATTCCTACGCCATTTCCGAGGAAATCTACAAGCGCTTCTACGAAGGCTACCGGAATGTTGCCCTTCCCCACAAATTTAAGATTGCAGTAGGCGGCTGCCCAAACAACTGTGTCAAGCCAAACCTGAACGATGTCGGCATCATCGGCCAGAAAATCCCCCAGGTGGACACCGATGTCTGTAAAGGCTGCAAAAAATGTGCCATCGAAGCCGCCTGTCCAAACAAAGCAGCAAAAGTAGTGGACGGAAAAATCCAGATCGACAAAGACACCTGCCGCCACTGCGGACGCTGCGTAGGAAAATGCCTGTTCCACACCATCGAAGACGGCACCTACGGCTACAAGATCTACATCGGCGGCCGCTGGGGCAAAAAAGTATCAAAAGGACGCTCCCTCAGTAAAATTTTCACCTCCAAAGACGAAGCCTTAGACGTAATCGAAAAGGCAATCCTTTTCTTCCGTGATAACGGCATCAAGGGAGAACGCTTCGCAGAAACCATCGAGCGAATCGGATTTGAAAATGTAGAGAAACAGCTGCTTGGCTAAATAAGCAGATTACGAAAAGAATATTCCATGACCCAGGAGCAGTTAGCAGAAGCACTGGGCTCTTCTATACGCTGATTGCAAAGAGAGGGTATTTCTATTCTCTGTTCACAGTTGCACAATAATCCCCAACAGCAAGCCAGCTAAATATGAAGAGAAATACCATGCAGTATCTACATGACAACTACATAGAGAGGTGTTATAATTAGGCTGCAAATAAAAATACAATAACAACTGCCTTTAAAAATTTATTTATTCGGTTCTTTTGCAAATGATACCTATACGGAAGAAAGCGATTTTGATTTTTATATCATTGTAAACGATGAAATAAAAAATTTAAAAGACTTAACTACCCAAGCATATCGTTCTATTCGAAAGATAAAAAAACGTCCAGTCGATATTATTGTTGGAACAGAAAGCACATTCGAAAATAAAAAATCAGGTATCTATCCAGGATAAATTTTATGATTATGCAGACGAACTGACACCATATGGTGTTGTTGTAAGATATCCCAGTGAACTGTTTTTAGAGGAACATCATGTTATAGATGCCTTAAAAATGGCAGATGAAATTATAAAATGGGGAAAAACAACGATTGAGTCGTTATAGCAGCCATATGCAAAATAAAAATGTATAATGCAGTCTCTGGAAATCTGCATTATACATTTTTTATTTTACAGGAAGTTTCTTCAATTGCGAACAAGCGGATCTCTTTGTTTTCATAATTCTGATGTAAATACAGTGTTTGACATAAGCCGCACTCTTTATGAACGGAATTTTGAAAAAATCAATACAATATACAAAGAAAAATCAATTCCAGCTGAACTGGGACTTGTAATTGGAGCCATCACGGAATCCCAGAAATTAATCAACCTTGCTACCGTTTCGAAAAATTAATTTAACTCTGAGGCTGGATACGTCTCCCCTACAGGAACTTATCCAGTTTTCTTTTTACCCATTCCAAAATAACCCAAATATATAAGAAAAAGGAATACCTCACTATCCCCCCCACAGGGCTTGTTCCCCTCATCCTTGTTTGTTAAGCTGTATATGCAGACGAAATATTTCGAACAAGTAAAACGAAGGAGAATAAGAATAGAATGAGAAAAAGAAAAACATTGCTTGGACTTGGAATTGCCTGTGCATGCATGATGATTCCCGCTGTCTGTGTATGCGCTAAAGAAAACGACACCACGCTAGTTTACGGAAGCGGTGATTATACAAGGATCAATCCCGCCATGGATGAGCACGGAGAAATCAACATTTTGCTTTTTGACGGTCTGACCGCCCACGATGGCGACAACCAGGTAGTTCCCGGACTTGCCAGCAGCTGGGATTTTGATACCCAAACAAATACCTATACATTTCACATGGCAGAAAATGCCACATGGCACGACGGTGAACCGGTTACTGCAGAGGATGTGAAATTCACCATCGAGGCAATTATGAATCCGGAAAACGGTTCCGAAAATGCACCAAACTACGAGGATGTCCAGGAAATCAACGTAATTGATGATCACACCATTTCTTTTCAGCTGGATGCCCCCAATGTAGCATTTCTGGATTACATGACCATGGCAGTTCTTCCCAAACACCTTCTGGAAGGAGAAGATATGCAGACCAGTGATTTCTTCCGTAATCCTGTGGGTACAGGTCCCTATAAGCTGGAATCCTGGGAAAAAGGACAGGCGATCACCCTGACCCGGAACGAAGATTATTTCAAAGGCACACCTAACATTGACACCATTGTTTTCAAAATTGTAGAAGACGACAACGCAAAAGCCTTACAGCTTAGATCTGGTGAACTAAACCTGGCTCTTCTCACACCAAAGGATGCAGCAGCATTCACAGAAGATGAAAGCTACACCTGCTATGATATGAAAACATCTGATTACCGTGGAATCATGTTTAATTTTGCCAATGAATACTGGCAGAACAACCGCGATCTGATCCCGGCAGTCTGTTACGGAATTGACCGTCAGGCAATTGTAGACGCAGTTCTTCTTGGACAGGGAATGACTGCTTACGGTCCTCTTCAGAGAAATATTTACAACAATGAAAATGTGGAGCATTATGACTATGATCCTGTAAAGGCAAAAGCAGTACTGGAAGACGCAGGCTGTGAAATGGGAGAGGACGGATTCTATTACAGAAACGGGGAAAAGGTTGGCTTTGTGATCAGTGTAGGTGCAGGCGACCAGGTTCGTGCGGACATTGCCCAGATTGCAGCCCAGGAACTAAAGGAAATTGGAATGGATGTCACAGTGGAAATCCCCACCCAGGTTGACTGGGGCGGACAGATGGCATATCTGATCGGATGGGGAAGCCCCTTTGATGCAGATGACCATACCTATAAAGTGTTCGGCACAGACAAAGGCGCCAACTACTCCAGCTATTCCAATGAACTGGTAGACCAGTACCTCACTAAGGCCCGCCAGTCAGATGATCCCGAAGTACGAAAAGAAGCCTATGCCAGATTCCTAGAAGAGCTTGCAAAGGATCCCGCATACGCTTTTATCTGCTACATTGATGCCAATTACGTTGCGGATTCCCGCATTCAGGGAATTGATTCCCATACCGTTATGGGGCACCATGGAGTTGGTATTTTCTGGAATGTGAAAGACTGGACGATTGCAGAATAATGAAACAGCCAGAAAAAAATGTTTTGGAAGTGAAAAACCTGTCCGTCAGCTTTCACAGTACAGCTGGAGAAGTACAGGCTGTGCGGGACGTCTCTTTTTCCCTGAAAAAAGGAGAAGTGCTGGCCATTGTAGGCGAATCCGGCTGCGGAAAAAGTGTACTGTGCAAAAGCATCATGAAGCTTTTGCCGAGAAGTGCCCAAATAAAATCCGGCAAAATCCTTCTTAACGGAACTGACATTACAGATTATAAAGAAAAGGAAATGCAAAAAATCCGCGGCAGTGCCTTTTCCATGATTTTCCAGGATCCTATGACCTCCCTGAACCCTACTATAAAAATCGGCCAGCAGATTGCAGAAGCCATCCTTGTACACCATCCAAAGAAATCCAGGGAAGAGGTTTATAACAGGGTCATCGAACTGATGGAGCTGGTGGGAATTGAGCGTCCAAAAGAACGGTACCATCTCTATCCCTGGCATTTTTCCGGCGGAATGCGCCAGAGAAGCGTTATGGCCATTGCCCTTGCGTCCAATCCGGATATCCTGTTTGCGGATGAACCTACAACAGCACTGGATGTAACGATTCAGGCACAGATTCTGGACCTTCTAAGGGAAATTCAAAAAAAGCTTGGAACCTCCACCATTCTGGTATCACACGACCTTGGCGTCGTTGCCCGGGCGGCAGATCGGGTTGCCGTTATGTATGCAGGAAAAATTGTGGAGATCGGAACCGCAGAGGAAATCTATTATGATCCAAGACACCCCTATACCTGGGGGCTGCTGCGCTCACTGCCTGCTTTTTCCCGTGGGAAATCACAGCTTTATACCATTCCCGGCATGCCTCCCACACTGATCGATCCGCCAGACGGAGACGCTTATGCCTGCCGGAATGAATACGCCCTTGGAATCGACTATGAGAAAATGCCGCCTATGTTTCCCATTACCGATACCCATTCTGCTGCCACATGGCTGCTTGATAAAAGGGCACCCAAAATAATTCCGCCAGTGGGAGGAAAACCAATTGAATAAAGAAACTTTGATCGAAGTAAAAAATCTGACGCACCGCTTTTCTCTTTCCAGGAAAATCGCTGTTAACGCAGTCAATGATGTTTCTTTTCAGATTTATAAAGGCGAGATCCTGGGACTGGTAGGGGAATCCGGTTCCGGGAAATCCACAATAGCACGCTGCCTGATGAATATTTACACCCCCACAGCCGGGAAAATTTTGTACAAGGGAATCAATATTCATGATCCCGGAG
Source organism: Blautia acetigignens (assembly GCF_025566865.1). Classification (NCBI taxonomy): domain Bacteria; kingdom Bacillati; phylum Bacillota; class Clostridia; order Lachnospirales; family Lachnospiraceae; genus Blautia; species Blautia acetigignens. Next base: position 2,780 of record NZ_JAOQJM010000004.1, on the reverse strand, counting down.
AATTCCGGCAGAATAAGAAGCTGCTGCAAACCAGGAGGCAGATTATTTTTCAAGATTCTGCCTCCAGTTTAAATCCCAGAATGAAAGCAGCAGATATTATTGCAGAATCGCTGAAGATCCATCATATTACGCCGCCTCGGGGAACCTGCCAGAAAGAGGCGGCTTTTCAGATGCAGTATGTAGGTCTTGATGAAAGTTTTCTGGACAGGTATCCTTCTGAGCTTTCTGGAGGGCAGCGGCAGCGGATTGCCATTGCGAGGGCACTTGCCATGGACCCGGAGTTTCTGGCAGCAGATGAACCTATAGCAGCCCTTGATGTTTCCATTCAGGCACAGGTAATCAATTTATTTAAACATCTGCAGCAGGAACATGGATTTACATTTTTGTTTATTGCCCATGATCTTGCCATGGTGGAATATCTCTGTGACCGGGTAGGTGTGATGTACCGGGGCCGGCTGGTGGAATTAGCTCCTGCCAAAGAACTTTTTGCCAATCCTGTTCATGGATATACCAGGACTTTGCTGTCTGCAATTCCCATTCCAGATCCGATCCGCGAAAGAAACAGAAAGTTAGTGGTTTATGATGAATCTGATTTTGGTGAAGGGGAAATGAAAGAAATATCCCCTGGTCATTTTGTGCTAAAACCTTATAAGGGGGAAAGATAAATGGGAAAGCGTGACCGCAATCTTTATTATGGAAAAAAACTGCTCCTTTTTCTGGGCAGTGTTTTCCTTCTGTCTGTGGTGGTTTTCTATGTAGCGCGGCTTGCGCCTGGAGATCCTCTTGTTTCCTACTATGGAGACCGGACTGAAAAAATGAGTCCAGCGGAACGGGAATGGGCCATGGAAAAACTGGGGCTGAATGAACCAATCTATGTCCAGTATGTAAAATGGCTGGAAAATGCAGTTCATGGAAACTTTGGCATTTCTTTTAAATACAAGCAGGACGTAATAAAAGTAATCAGCCAAAGAATGACAAATACCCTTTTGCTTGGCGGAATCGGTTTTCTGATCATTTTTGCGGGTTCTCTTTTGCTGGGAATCTTCTGTGCATGGAATGAAGAGAAGTGGATTGATAAAATCTTATGCAGGCTGGGCACCATCTCCAGCTGCATCCCGGAATTCTGGATTTCTCTTGTACTGATCCTGATTTTTTCCGTTACCCTTCGGATTCTGCCAAGCAGCGGTGCTTATTCCACTGGAAAAGCAGCGGATATCCCTGACCGGATTCTTCATCTGATCCTGCCCCTTACCGTTGTATCCCTGGAGCATTTATGGTATTACGCTTATATGGTCCGCAACAAGATACAGGAAGAGGTAAGAGCCGATTATGTCCTGCTGGCAAAATCAAAGGGGCTGGGCAAAAAGGGCATTTTGTTTGGCCATTGCCTGCGAAATGTTATGCCTTCCTATCTTAGCATTATGGCAATTGCAGTTCCCCATGTTCTGGGCGGAACCTTTGTTGTCGAGAGCGTATTTTCCTATCCGGGAATCGGTGCCTTATCCTACGAAAGTGCCAGATATCACGACTATAATCTTCTTATGATCCTTTGCATGATATCCGGTATCCTTGTAATTTTCTGCAACATGTTAAGCCAGATCATAAATGAGCACATTGACCCCAGAATCAGGGCCCGGGAAATAACAGATACCTCGGAGGTAACAGATTTATGATGGAAACAGCAAACGACTCCTTCCAGATTGTAGGACAGCGTCCTGCACCGGAACGAACTGCCCGGCTTCCAAAGAAATGGTTCCAGGGAAAGCCCTTGATCTCAATTATGATTTTAGCAGCTATTATTTTGGGCTGTCTGTGCGCCGAGCTGATCATGACAAAGGACCCCACTTATATGGATCTGCAAAATTACAATCAGGCACCGAACAGAGAGTTTTTATTTGGAACGGATACCATGGGAAGGGATATTTTTTCCATGCTCTGGTACGGCGGCAGGATTTCCCTGACAATTGGAGTATTGTCTACCTTTATTTCTACTTTCCTTGCAATTGTGATCGGTTCTTTTTGCGGAATTGCACCCCAGTGGCTGGACAGCCTCCTCATGCGTTTTACAGAAATTTTTCTTAGCATTCCGTCCCTTTTGCTGATCATCTTTTTTCAGGCAGTCTTGGGAAAAGCAAATGTATTCAGCCTCTCTGTTGTGATCGGGCTGACAAGCTGGACAAGTATTGCCAAGGTGGTACGCACAGAAGTCCGTCAGATCCGAAACAATGAGTACGTAATTGCGTCCAGATGCATGGGCGGTAATTTTTTTCATATTTTATGGAAGCATCTCACGCCTAATTTCCTTCCCTCCATTATGTTTATGGTAGTGATGAATATAAGAAGTGCGATCATATCGGAATCTACCTTAAGTTTTATGGGAATTGGCCTTCCGCTGGAGATCATTTCCTGGGGAAGCATGCTTTCCCTTGCAGAAAAAGCCCTCCTGACCAGTTCCTGGTGGATCATCCTCATCCCCGGAATCTTCCTGATAACAACCTTGCTTTGTATGACAAACATTGGAAACTACCTGCGAAGGAGTGGAAACCAGAAGGAAAGTAATTTGTAATGGAAATATCATTTTCCAGAACTGCTTTGGCCCAATCGATAATCACACGGTTTAGTAAAATTTAACACATAGGAAGCATATTTTGTTTGAAGCAGATATGGGGCTGTGTTATATTATAAAAAAAGGAGGCGTGCGCCAGTTCGGTGCCAAATATATAACTGGTGGGAATCCAGTCTGGTAAGACTTAGCAAGTCGCCAGTACCGAGTCCTTGGA
>NZ_JAOQJM010000039.1:0-2558 GCF_025566865.1 Blautia acetigignens | reverse complement strand
GTGAGGGGCTTTTGAGACTTGAACCTCTCATCGCAAAACAATATATGATGAAAGGATGTGAAAAAGTCGAGACAAAGTCTACTCGACGGTTGCAATGAGTATATTTGAATACGACCGGGAATGGGAAGAAGAGTTGCTACGGAAAGAGGAATTTGAGGCTGGGAGAGATACGGAAAGGAAAAATACGGAAAAAGAGCGGATGAACGCAGAAAAAGAACGCCGCCGCGCAGACTCAGAAAAAATGCGCGCTGATCATGCGGAAAGAGAACTTTTGCTTCTAAAAGAAAAACTTGCTTTAATGGAGAACAAGTAGAAAATTAAGTGTTTAGGTATACAAAACCAGGAAATCACAGTATTATTATGCCGCAGATTTCCTGGGTTTATTTGTGACGGGGGACAGTGCTCAGTCACCGCCTCCTGTTTGATGATTTATAAATACGGTTCCCCGGGAATTTCCGGATAGCTTCCCATTCCGATCAGCAGCTCCAGTCCAATCTGTCTGGCCTGCAGAACCGCTTCCTTCACCGCACTGGCATCTCCTGAGATTGCCAGAATCACCTCATTGGAATGGCTTGTCCCAATGCTCGGCGTCATATATCGAGTAATATGAACCGCAGAAGCCTTCATAGCCGTATCCGCCATCACAAGCCCAATTGCCGCAGGAGAACCTGCCATAAATCCAAAAGCCTCACCAGGAACCGCATTGAAAGCCATAGAAAGTGCTCCGCCAGCATTGGCAGAAAAAGCAAATTCCAGATGTCCGGATTCACTGATATACAATTCTCCGGCATATTTATTGGTCAGTTCCAGCGCAAGGGAAATGGCATGGCGCACATCCGACACATCATTTCCGCCAATCACAATATAGTTTCCATGTCCGCCCCATCCCTTGGTATCACGTGGAAACTCAATGGAAAGAACCTCCGTGCCCGTAGCCTTTACCGCATCATCCACCGCCGTGATCTGTCCGGCAGCACCTGTACGGGAACTAAAAAGTCCAAGAGTATGATAACGGGTTCCTATATTCATTTCCTTTAAAAGAGTATCGTCTACTCCTGAAATCACAAGTCCGATAGTATCCAGAACTGCAGTCCCCACAAACTCTGTGCGTGTGCATTTGGTACTGATGCTGTGTACATCCATGGGAAAAACCTCCACCTGATTACTTTTCCTAAGTGTAGCATGATTGCCCTGATTTTGAAAGTTATAATTGAGATTTTTGTCGATAAAAATTAGCGGTAAATGTATATGTAAACATCGAAAAATGGATTGTAAACCAAAAACAAATAAATGGTTGACAATTCCTTGCTGCTATGTTAGATTGTATCTGACAAAATTCTTATCCCTATATTTACCATTCGAAGAAATATAGGATATGCCCGAGGAGGAGATTATGAGTACTGTAACCGCAACAAAAACAAGAACCTACGACATGGCCTACATCGCCATCTTTGCCGTACTGATCGCAATTTGTTCCTGGATTTCCATTCCAATGACCGTTCCCTTTACCTTACAGACATTCGGTGTATTTATGGCTGTAGGTGTGCTCGGCGGCAAACGAGGCAGCCTGGCTGTTCTGGTTTACATTCTGCTTGGAGCAATTGGAGTTCCTGTATTTGCCGGATTCTCCGGAGGATTTGGAATCCTTCTCAATAACACTGGCGGTTATATCATCGGCTTCTTATTCTCCGCACTTGCAATGTGGGCAATCGAATCCCTCTGGGGCAAGAAGCCTGTAGTACAGATCATTTCCATGGTTGTAGGACTGCTTGTATGCTACGCAATGGGAACCATCTGGTTCATGGTTGTATACACGAGAACCACAGGCGCTGTTGGACTTGGAACCGTACTGGGCTGGTGCGTAATTCCGTTCATCATTCCTGACCTTGTAAAAATCGCTCTGGCATTTGTACTGTCCAGAAGAGTACGCAAGCTTGTACCATTACAGTAATAAGAATCGTCAGACATATCCCATTCGCCCTCATCACGGGATGTGCCTGGCGTTTTTTATCGGAAACGGCTACAGCAATGGATTTACAGCCCATATGCAGGAAATGCTGGAGCTTTTTACAAAAGGCGCAGACGTCTGTCTCACCGTAAACACAGACGAAATCTGCTCTGCCTGTCCCAACAACTGTCAGGGACTCTGCGAGGCAGCTGAAAAAGTAAAGCGCTATGACAACGCCGTACTTTCCCAGTGCGGCCTGACAGAAGGCCAGACCCTTCCATTTTCCAAATTCACCCAGTACGTCCAGCAGAACATCATCGCCTCCGGCAAACGCCCGGAAATCTGCGGCGACTGCCAGTGGAACCGCATCTGCCAGGATCAGCCCAGCAGATGGCAGAATACATGAGAGAAGCAGTCTCTAACAAAATAATGAAAGCAATCAAATTACTGTCCTCTTTGCCGGATCATCCGACGGAGAGGGCATTTTTGCATATTACAGCTAGAGCGTGTTTGAAAAATCATTCCTGCAATCTGCACGCCCCACTTTGCGGTATATTTCACCCGAATTCGGTTGTCGTAGCCCGCTACGACGCCCTCATCCGGGCAAAAT
>NZ_JAOQJM010000038.1:0-2677 GCF_025566865.1 Blautia acetigignens | reverse complement strand
TCATAGTTTTGCCAGCCACTTATTCGAAAGTGGCACAGATATAAAATATATCCAGTCACTTCTGGGACATGTTGATCCTCGCTCTACAGATGTTTACCTTCATGTGAGCAACAAGACACTTCTTGGGATCCGCAGCCCGTTCGACAACCCGGAAGGTGGTGAATCATGAGTAAGGATTGTACGATTCAGGATGTTTTTCATCGTTTTTATTCATCTTTTGAATCCACACATGATATTTCTCCCGCTCAGAGAAAAGCCGCTTGGGATTTATGTTTTGGTACAGTCGCATGAGTACAGGGATTCTTCTCCATCAGTTCCCATTTCACTGCCTGTTCAAAACAGTTCCTGAGCAGCTTATTAACATCCCTGACCGTACTGGACGATACAAATTCATTTCGACTGGTTTTATTTAATGGATTGATAACAGCACGCCTCTTCAAAAGACTCTGATAATATCTTTCGATGAAACGGGTATTGATCTCTGAGAGTTTCGTATCACCAATGATCGGAAGAATATAGTTATTGATAAGAGAGACATTTCCTTCATATGTAGAAAGCGCCCAGTTTTCTTTGCCATAAAGTGCAACATATTCTGTAATAAGCTCGTCCAGTGTTTTGCATTTACGGACGACAAATGATCCCATCTCTTTTTTATATTCAATTTCTTTTTTTCTTCTCTTTGCTCCATCCAGTCCTCAAATTCATCCCGACGGATCCTAACTCGATTGCCAACTTTTATTACTGTGAACTTTCCTTTATCCGCCCACTTGTTGATCATGCTTCTGCTGACCTTTGCCAGATAGGAAGCTTCATCAAAAGTAAGATACTTTATATTTCCATTGCTTCCTCGTATTCCGGTCTGTGATAATTTCTTCCGCCGGAAATTAGCCAGGGTAATATTTTGTTCCTGTGCAAGTTCTTCATAATCATTCGATGGATCCAGCTTATACCGATCCTGACCTTCCAGAAATTTTTGAAAACTCTCTTTTGTGATCCTTTTCTTTTCTGCAATCACAATGAATTCAAAAAAATGACTATACTTTGGATTATCAAGAATTGTATATACTGCGCTTCTGGTTGTTCCAAGCAGCTGTGCCATCTCAGGCATCGTAATTGTTGCATCTTCCAGAAGAGCGTCTTTTTCTCTGTCTTCCTTTGTTCGATACCGGGACTGGCTTTTGTACCAGTTCTGAAAAGATTCTTTTGGTATTCGTTTCCAGTAATCGACAATAACAGCTTCCATTTGATTTTTCTTGAGTAAATCATAAACAAGATACTCATCAACACCCAACAGATCCGCAACTTCCTTAACGGAATAGGACCAGGATTTCAATTCTTTCCCTGGTTCTTCTCCGGTAACTTTATGGTATTTAATCTGATTGGCGTACCATTTTTCAAAGCTGGCAATATTGATTCGTATCTTTCCGGCAATCTCTTTTGATTCAAAAACATTTTTATGCACCAGCCAGTATCGATCTGTCTTTTTTAATCCCAGTATCTTTCCCATTTCCGGCACGGTCATCCAGGTTCTCTTTTGTGTCGAACGCCGTTTGTAAGGACTGTCTTCTGATATCTTTGAAATGATTTCTTCAACATCGTCCATTTCCGGAACTTCTTTTTGTTTCATAATCGCTGTTGCCATTTATTCTTCACTTCCTGTCTTTTTAGTGTTAGTATTTTTTCTTATATCATATCTCAAATCCAGATAAAAATTTAGGATGTCGATTGCAGACAAAATCTGCCTGATCAACATCCTGTTTTTTACTGCTCCAAGTTATCGAGCCAGTCGTCAAAACTCTTCTTAGAGATGCGATACTTTCCGCCATCCAACTGGATCCACCGGAATTCTTTTTTCTTTAAAAGGTTATAAATAGTAGGTCTGCTGACTCCTAAGATTTCCTGTAACTCTTGTACTGTATAACATCTTTTCTCTAACATTTCTTTATCCTCTTTTCTTTGAAATATGAAAGAAAAATTATTCCTTCATATAACGAAACGCTCAGAGGTTGTTTTACAGTGGTCAAAAGCAAATTTTTTTACTTTTTTCTTACGAGTTTTCTTTAATGCAACTCGTAACATTAGATTTTTACATTTTTCATGAAATTAAGTAAAGAAAAAGAGCATATGGAATTGAATCCATACACTCTATGATTACTGGAACTTTATTTCATTTTTAATTCAACAAACTTGAATTTGACTTGCCTATTTTCTTAAAATCTCATGTGGAGCTTCTATTTCATTTGCCAAGGTATGCTCTGTTAATTCTGACATCAATTTCAATTTTTTATTAATCAATGGTCGCATACAATTAGGAACATGTTCTTGATGTGCTCTGTGGATTGCTACACATTCCTTACAGTTTCCGTGATAACGACAGGCTTTCAGGCAAGGACAGTGATCTTTGTCTTTATACTCCTTACGAAATTCCGCTGCAAATTCTTCTTGCAGTCTCAGCCCCTCGACACGGTTTCCCTTATGAAATTCTACCATTGCATCCAGTTCTTTCTGGTTCCCTTCAATCTTCATGTTATTATAGCGCCTCCATTTCAACTATTCCTCATTTTCTGATAAATTCCGATTGAACAAAATCGCTGCGCGATGGCCTGCCAAGGCTGTGGCGCAGTTTTATTTTTATTAAAAAGCAGTGGAATTACTTTTCATAATCCGTTATTGTTAA
>NZ_JAOQJM010000037.1:0-3524 GCF_025566865.1 Blautia acetigignens | reverse complement strand
AATTAAAAGTCCATATAGAGTTGACGCGCTTTGTTCAACCAGAAAAAATCGAAATTGATGCAAACGAAAGGGCAGTTAATGAAAAGTCTCCATACTGCTTTTTCGTTTGCACCACCTTCGATTCTTTCCTTAACGATTTTAATGTCTCTATTATACCATAATGATACTATTATAAAAAAGGAAAAAGAGCTCCTTCGAGCTCTTTTGATTCAGTTCTGTAAACTTGAATTTCTGGATGCGTATAATATGCGAAAAAAACTTAACTTCATCTTAAATATAGTGCTGAGTTTCACTGCCATTCTTTAACACCATTTTCACCACACCAAGCAATGCTGCAAACAAAACACCAGCAACCGGCCATACAATCCATGTAATATCCCAGCTCATCGTCCAGAAGCTCCATGCAAGGTAAATCGCTGTAGTCAAGCACCAATATACACCAGAAAACGTGTCAGTCTTTTTCTTAAACAGTTTTTCTTCTTTTGTATATTCGCCTTCCTGAAGAAGGGTATCGTAACTGCTTTTTACCATCCCAACACGAACCAACAGATTCACTCCTATTGCAAGTATGAATAGCAGTAATCCAACGGAAAGACCACAGTAATAGTCGGACGCTTCCATAGATTCGGCAATAATTGTCGGAATCACTGCCAGTATACAAAGCACTACCCCAACAGCTGTTCCTCTGATAAAAATTGGTTCATAGGAATCTTTTTTTCTCGTACCATTCCAGATACACCATACTCTGTTTCAAAGCATTCTTTTTCAAAATGTTCCATATGTGATTCACTCATTCCATATGTAATAAACAAAAAGACGGCTGCCGCAACCATTCCAAGCAAAAAAACACATCCAAATACTGTTGCCAGAGATTCCGAAACATGAAATACGCTATCTTCTGCCATTGTCACAAGAACAATCAATAATATTGGACTTAAGATACACATACTTGTTGCGTTTGCCACTACTTTGGATCCATTTCTTTTCATGTCAAGAAATTCATTTGCATTCTCCATAGTTACTTTTTTCAACGGTTCTGCATAGCTTTCAGTACTTTCGTGATAGGTGATATTTTCTGCTTTCATTTCATCTTTTAATAGGTAATCTGTACTAACACCAAAAAGCTCCGACATCTGTAAAATTCTTTGCAAATCTGGAACAGCTCCTGCACTTTCCCACTTAGATACTGCCTGTCTGGATACGCCCAACTGATTGGCTAGTTCTTCCTGTGACCATCCATTCTTTTTTCTTTCCTCTGTAATCTTATCAGCTAAAATCATTTTTTCCTCCTTTTGCAGATTTTATGAGCTAAATATAACAGTTTTGCTGTTTGCATTCCACCATTTCAGGCTGTAAATCTGTCAACCAGAAGTTGCAAATCACAAAAGGATTCTATGAATCCCGATTTTCCAACAATACAAGCAGGAAATTATTTATCATCTGTATTTGTTTTATTGTTTTCCTTTTTCTTATAAGTCGAACCTACCTTCGCTTTACTATTTCTAATAGTTTTCTCACATAATCATCTGCGTGGTTTATTGAAAACTCTCCATGATACATATTAGGAAGAACTTGTATAAAACTATCCTGCAATTTTTCATGAATGATTTTAGCAGATTTTTTCATTGATTGCTTTTCTTTTTCTCCAACATAAATTTGAATGGTTGCTTCACACTCTCCAATGCCATCTTTTAGTGAATATACTGAGTTTTCCTGTAAAAAGGCAATCATATCACTCTTTCTAATAGCACAAGTATCTTTGTAATATTCATCAAACAAATTCGACTTTATTCGTAGTGATTTGAATTGTAATTTTGAAAACCACTTATACTTTATTAAGCCATAGCAACTTCCAAACGCCGGTTTAATCATAGAATATGTAAATTTTGAAGGTATCACAAGTACACTTTCCACTATTGCATACTTACATATATCTTTGCGTTGAGATAAAATTTCAAGCAAAATCTGCCCTCCAAGCGATAGTCCTCCCATCATTAAAACAGAACCGCCCAATTTGCTATTTACAAATTCTATAATATCCAAAGCATTATTCTCTATCGTCGTAAACTGCTTATCACATCCTGCATGACCATCTAATATAGGCAAAACCACATGATAATCTGTTTGAAGTCTTTCAGCAACCTCTTTGTAATTCCACCATGATAAACCGCCTGCGTGTAAGAGGATAATTACATCGCTGTTTTCTTTTCCATATTCTACATAATTCAACCTCTTTCACCTCGCTGTAAACTTCAAATTTTCATGTGTTCGACAAATCGTTAAGGAAAGAATCGAAGGTGGTGCAAACGAAAAAGCAGTATTGAGATTTTTCATTAACTGCCCTTTCGTTTGCATCAATTTCGATTTTTTCTGGTTGAACAAAGCGCGTCAACTCTATATGGACTTTTAATTCTGACACTCTATTTATAATAGGATAGCGTGTACACATAGAAACACATAAAATTTATAATTCAGTCCTGTATTATGACACCAGAAATAAGCCTCCCTAAGGAAGCTAAAAAAATATACAGTTATGATACGTTAACAGAGCATATGTGGTTTTGGTTTTATAAAATATTGTTCTGTAGGCAGAGGAATAATCTTACCACCACAGGAAGAGCACTTGCATATATCTTTATTATAAAGAAGACGGATAATGGCAGGTGCATCCATATCTTTCAGCTTGGAAATATATTTTTTGCAGCCAAGGATGTTTCTGCATAGGGTAATCTTTTTCTTCTTATTTCTGGATGAAAGAAGACCGTAGTGCCTGATACGTACAAAACGTTTTGGAGGAACATGCATTAAAAATCGACGGATAAACTCCTCACCAGATATGGTAATCTCCTTCCACTTACCCTGTTTTTTATAATCCTTAGCAGAAAAGGTAACTGTAGCTTCTGTCATACTTTTGATACGGTAGTTGCTGATAGCAATCCGGTGGGTGTATTTTCCAAGGTATCTGATAACAGATTCGGCACCGTCAAATGGTTTCTTGCAATAAGGAATCCATTCCTTTGCATAGCAGGTATTTAACAATTCCTTGAAAGTATAGTAGTTTTTGTAAGGTGCAGCCGATCCATGAAATTCAAGCCTGTCATTTTCCCAGAGCTGCTTAAGTTCAGCCATGTATTTTCCACGAAACGTTTTTGAGATTACCTTAATCGGAAGGAAAAAATCTTTCCCATTGTCTTTCCAATGATTTTTCACATCCAGCCCTCCACCAAGAACAATCGCATGGATATGAGGATGAAAATTCATGGTGCTTCCCCATGTATGGAGGATACAGATATAGCCGATATCAGTCCCGAGATATTTACTATCAGCAGCAAGTTCACTGAGAGTATCTGAAGCCGCATGATAAAGAGCAGTGTATAAGAATTTCTGGTTGCTGTAGATAATGGGATTAAGTTCTTCTGGAACTGTAAAAACTACATGGAAATACGGAGCATCTAAGATATCCTCACGCCGTGCATCTACCCATTTTTCTTTTGGAAACTCCTGACACATAGGACAGCATCTGT
>NZ_JAOQJM010000036.1:0-5440 GCF_025566865.1 Blautia acetigignens | reverse complement strand
TTATGGAAAGTAATTCCACTGCTTTTTTGAATGAAAAAACTGCGCCACAGCCTTGACAGGCCATCGCGCAGCGATTTTGTTCAATCGGGATTTGTTAAGTTGGTAGTAAATTTTTGCAATAATGAAGGTAAAGGAGAGCTTTTTATGAGTACAAGAAAGACGATAGGAGGGGCTTTGGGGGCCATCATTGTATTGATAGTAGCTCAAATATTAGCTCAGTTAGTGGCAAGTTTGTTTGTTTTGGTTAAAATTCCAGAAGGTATATGCAATATTATAGCAGGAATTATATATGTTGGATTAGCATTTGTTTTAAGTGAATTATTTTCAAAAAGACTACTTAAAATAAAAATAGAAAATTTGGGAATGCCAAAATTTTCAATTAAAGCTAAATGGATTATTGTAGGTGTATTATTACCTGTGACAGTAAAAGCGGTTTATCTTTTTTTCTTTTCTGGAAAGTACGTTTCTTCTGGAATGAATAGTAATCAGATTTTTTCAACACTGAGTGCTGGTATTGCTTTTACAGGCATAGCCGCTGGTTTTGTTGAAGAAATGGTTTTTCGAGGAGTTATTCTAAATCTGTTAAAAGAGAAATGGAATATTAAAGTAGCTGTATTAATTCCATCAGTTTTATTTGGATTAGTACATATTATAGGAATGGATTTTTCCATTATAAGTAGCCTGTTGGTTCTTATTGCAGGAACAATGGTGGGAATAATGTTCTCAATGGTTGCTATTGAAAGTGGTTCTGTTTGGAACAGCGGAATTGTCCATTCACTTTGGAATATTTTAATTATTGGCGGCGGTTTATCAATAAGCGAAAAGGCAGATGAATATTCGGTTATGACATATGTACTTGATTCAAAAGACTTTGTTTTCACTGGTGGAGAATTTGGAATTGAATCATCAATTATTGCACTATTAGGTTATGTTATAGTTACTTTAGCAGCAATATGTATGATTAAGAAAAAAAGCAAAAGTGTAATAAGTATCAAAAAACAAAATCCAGTTGTGCGCCCAGCTAAGGGTGTGTAGTCAAGCCGGTGGGATTCCGGTTTATCCAAGGTTTAGCCAACCAGATAATAGCGAGTCTTGGGATGATGCCGGTAACGGCATCTGACAAGCGTAGACAGCAAGAAAGCAGGGTTGAATAGTGATTGAGCTTCGAAACGTTAACTTCAGTCGGTCGACGTCTTAACTGGTGCGGAAGACAATATCATGTAATGCGATATGGCGAGTGTTATGTGGCACTGCGGAGTCAGAGAACCAATCATGTTTTACATTATGAATACACATCAACTGGGGAGAACCTGCCATTTCTCGAAGAAGAGTATGAAATTGCAACTGAAAACGGAGTATTTCAAATGAATGGTAGGTGGTCGGACAATCCCATAGTACTGTAGAAATCGGGCAATGCCGATGGAGGGAAGGGGATTGCATAGTAAAGGTCTTACTGAGGACACATTATCCGTACTCAGGGACGGAGGAAATAATGGAAACGAAATTAGTGAGAATAGCTGAGATATCGGCAACATCAAAACATCCTATATTTACATCAGTGTACCATTTGATAAATGAAGATATGCTAAAGCAATGCCATAAGGAATTAGATGGGAACAAAGCAGTCGGAATTGACAAGGTAACTAAGGATGAGTATGGGAAGAACCTTGATAGAAATATCAGGGAACTGGTACAGAGGTTGAAAAACAAATCCTTTAAGCCACTTCCGTCACTGAGGGTATATATACCTAAAGGAAATGGAAAGAAACGACCATTAGGGATTGCTTCCTATGAAGATAAGATTGTACAAATGGCAGTGAAGAAAATACTGGGAGCTATTTATGAACCGAGATTCCTAAACTGCATGTATGGATTCAGACCGAATAGGGGGTGTCACGAAGCAATAAAAGAAGTATACCAACGGATAAGCTATGGAAAAATCAGCTATATCGTAGATGCCGATATCAAAGGTTTCTTTGACCATATCGACCATGATTGGATGATGAAGTTCCTTGAATGGAATATACAGGATAAGAACTTATTGTGGCTAATACGTAAATACCTTAAAGCAGGAATAATGGAGCAAGGAAAATTCGAGCCAACAGAGGAAGGTTCGGCACAAGGCTCAGTAATGAGTCCGATGCTTGCAAATATATATATGCATCATGTGCTGACGCTGTGGTTTAAGCTGGTGGTGCAAAGGGAAATGCAGGGAGAGTGTTTTCTCGTCAACTTTGCGGATGATTTTGTTGCAGGATTTCAATATAAGTCAGAAGCTGAAAGATACTATAAAGAGTTAAAGGAACGAATGGAAAAGTTTGGACTGGAGCTGGAAAGTAGTAAAAGCAGACTGATTGAATTTGGGAGATTTGCAGAGCAGAATCGTAGAGCAAGAGGAGAATGTAAGCCTGAAACATTTGATTTTCTGGGATTTACCTTCTACTGTAGCAAAACTCGAAAGGGAGGTTTCGTGCCAAAGATACAGACTTCAAGAAAGAAGTTAGAGCAAAAGGTTAGAGCATACAAGAACTGGATTTACGATAATCGAAATCGACCAATGCGAGAAATAATTAAAGAGTTGAACGTAAAACTAATTGGACACTATCGGTATTATGGTGTTACATGGAATTTTCGGAAGATAACAACATTCCTGCATAGAGTACAACAGTTTCTATTCAAAGCCATGAATCGGAGAGGTTGTAGACGGGCATACACATGGAATGGATTTGTGGAAATGCTCAAGTATTACCCGTTAGCAAAACCTAAAACGTACTATTGTTTATATTGAAGCGAATGTTACTATGAGGAGCCGTATGCGGGAAAGCCGCACGTACGGATCTGTGAGGGGCTAAGATTGAGAGGTCTTAGTCTACTCGACTGTTGAACTGAATCCGAAAAGCATTAGGCGCAGAGGAGATAGAATCCTTTGCGTAAAAGACTAACGAACATATTTAATGAAACATCGGAACCATCTTCTTTTTGTTGTCTACCTATAATAACGATTGGAGTAATCGATTATAGACACTGCAATCAAAAAAATCTGAAAATATATTTATCAACATTACATAAAAGTGTGTAGATGTACATAAAATGGGAATACATATTGAAATTCAGGTCGTTCTGTGATAGAATCTCATTACTAAAAAGTGTGTAGATGCACGGAAATGGGGAGTGTAACGATGGAGATTAAAAGAGACGCTTACCTACAGCAGCTGATCGAGCGAAAAGATAATGGAATGATAAAGGTGATTACCGGCATTCGTAGATGTGGCAAATCCTTTTTGCTGTTTACCATCTTTAAGAGATACTTACTGGAGAACGGCGTTGATGTTGATCATATTATTGAAATTGCATTGGATGGTATTGAGAACGGGGAATTAAGAGATCCCAAGGTATGCTTCAAGTACATCAAGGATGCCATGAAAGACGACGGGAAGTATTATCTCCTTTTGGATGAAGTGCAGTTCATGCCACGATTTGAGGAAGTGCTGAACAGCCTGCTCCGCATGAGCAATATTGATGTGTATGTCACCGGAAGTAATTCCAAGTTCCTGTCCAGCGACATTGTGACCGAATTCCGTGGCAGAGGTGATGAGATTAGAATCTACCCTCTCTCCTTTGCAGAGTTTTATTCTGTCTATGACGGCGATTATGATGATGCCTGGGATGACTACATGATCTACGGAGGATTGCCGCAGATCGTAAGTTTCCAGAGCGAACGACAGAAAGCGGACTATCTGAAGAACATCTTTGCAAATGTCTATCTGAAGGATGTTATTGAAAGAAATAAGATTCAGAACGTGGATGAGATTGGGATTCTGGTTGATGTGCTTGCATCTGCAATCGGCGCACCGACCAACCCTTCAAAGATTGCCAATACCTTTGCCAGTGAGCGCCAGATGACTTATGCTAATAAAACCATCTCCAAGCATATCGACCATTTGACAGATGCCTTTTTGATTTCCAAGGCAAGCCGATACGATATTAAGGGCAGAAAGTATATCGGTGCAAATCTGAAATACTACTTTACTGATCTGGGACTGAGAAATGCACGTCTGAATTTCAGACAGCAGGAGCCTACTCATATCATGGAGAACATTGTTTATAATGAGCTGCTGATCCGTGGCTACAATGTTGATGTGGGTGTCGTGGATATCTTCGATAAGGATAAAGAGGGCAAACGTGTTCGCAAGCAGTTGGAGGTTGACTTTGTGGTGAATCAAGGAAACCAGAGATACTATATCCAGGTTGCATATGACATGACTTCGGAAGAAAAACAGACGCAGGAGTTCAATTCTCTGCGTAATATCCCGGACTCTTTCAAGAAGATCGTCATTGTAAATGGCAGCAAAAAGCCTTGGAGAAATGATGAAGGTTTTGTCATCATGGGAATGAAGCATTTCTTGCTGAATGCGAATAGCCTGGAATTTTAAGTCGATTTGAGTTGTTGCTGTGGTGTTGTTCTATTTCAAAAAAGAGTGAAATGATATAAATAAGGCCACGGCTGATTTCATGTTGGAACAGCCGTGGCTCAGTTTATTTTTTTATCCGTACAAACGAGACTGTTCCGCAGATTATGTAGAACAGACAGAGTACGATTCCGATAGTGAGAACATACGAGAATAAATGGAAAGATACAGGTGGAAATTTTTTTCTCCCATATGGTGTTATCTCGAAAGTGTTCCGCGGAAAATATCTGGATGAGTTAAAAAGCCTGTGGAATGATTCTAAGCTTAAATTTCATGGTACAGCAGAGAAATATCAGAACAGCTATCGTTTTAAAGAACTTCTTGATAAGTGTTATGAAAAGAACTGGGTCTCTTACTGCAAAGAAACTTTCAATGGTGCACAGCCGGTTATCAATTATCTTGGAAAATATACCCACAGGATAGCAATCAGTAATCATCGAATCAAATCCATGACGGATACGACAGTTACATATGCAGTAAAAGACTATAAAAACGAAGGCCACTGGAAAGAGAAAACAATTTCAGGAGAAGAATTCATCCGTCGATTCATGATGCATGTTCCACCCAAACGATTTGTCAGAATCCGGCACTATGGTCTGCTATCATGTAGAAACAAGAGAAAAAAGATAACTCTCTGCAGAAACCTGCTTGGATGCAAGAAATACATTTCTACATTAAAAAATCTAAATGCAGTAGAAATGATAAAGGTTTTGTATCACATCGATGTATGCAAATGTTCTTCTTGCGGAGGGAATATGGTATCACCCCGCAAAGATAAATACAGTTCTTCTTTTCATGCACATGTGAGATGTTAAAATCTACAATTGCATAGAATAAATGACTTCCGCATAGGAGGTTTGTTTGTCATGCCTGAAATTGATTTCTTGAATGAAAAGCCTAATCCCCCAGCTATGCTGGGGAGAATGGAGTAGGCGGAAGCGGTGAGGATAACAAAATAAAGCCTCCTGTGA
>NZ_JAOQJM010000035.1:0-7216 GCF_025566865.1 Blautia acetigignens | reverse complement strand
TACGCCGCCGAAACAGCGGCAACCGATTTCTCGGTTGCAAAAAGAGTATGCCCGTCACGGGAGGAAGGAGTATATGGCAAGACACAGTTTTATACAGATGTCAAAGCTACCCAATGTCAAGGGAAGAATATCCTATATCACAAGCCACGCAAGACAGGAAAACCTCTATGCCACCTACCGCACCGCCGACAATGAATTTTGGAGTAACCTTGCAAGGGAAAGCCAGCAGGAATTTAAGCGAAGCGGTACAGAGGGCAAATGTATTGAAGCAAGGGAATTGATTATCGCCCTGCCCGAAATTTATACAAGATACGAGCCGCAGGAAGTCCTTGAAGATTTTACGGAGGAGTTCCGCAGGCGGTATGGTGTGGAGTGCGTGTCAGCTCTCCACCACAACAAACGCAAGACAAACTATCATATCCACCTTATCTTCAGCGAAAGGAAACTGCTTCCTGAACCTGACATCAAGATAGCCACTCGCAGCGTGTTCTATGATGAAACAGGCAAAAGGGTACGCACCAAGAAAGAAATCATAGGAGAGGACGGACAGATACGAAAAGGCTGCACCGTCATAAAAAAGGGCGAGGTTTACGAAAGCCACCTCTTTACTGTGAAAGATGATAAATTCAAAAGTGAGCCTTTTCTTCGGGAGGTAAAGGAGATTTATACCGACCTTATCAATCGGCATATCTCCGATCCCGAACAGCAGTTAAAGGTATTTGATAAGAACAGCGTTTATCTTCCCACCAAGAAAATCGGCAAGAACAATCCCAAAGCCGCCGAGATTGAAACGGATAATGCCGCAAGGCAGGAATGGAACAGGACAGCGGATATGGCACTCATATCGGGTATTTCCGAAGCAAAGATTTTAGAAGTCAAGCAGACCGAGATACACAACAAAGCAAGCCAATCTATAAAAAGCAAAGGCTGGCTGCCCAATCTGTTCCGTGGGATTGTGACAAAGGCAAAAGATTTTCTTCAAAACCTTATTCGGGAAAAAGATATGCCGCCCAAGCCTACACTTGATATTGATATGGCAGAGTTCCGTCATATGCGAAATCTGATGATAAAGGTACAGGATAAGGCAATGGAAATTAAAAACTTGCAGGATAAAGTTTTGCCGCAGTTGAAACAGCAGCTTGCCGATACAAAGGGGCTTTTCAAAGGTAAAGAACGAAAAGCGTTGGAGGTAAAAATCAAAGAAACCGAAGCGGAGGTTGCCGACAGGTTGGATAAAATCCCCGATACACTCAAAGCGGACGGTTATCCCGATGTACAAGTTTTTATGAGGACTTTCCGAGAAATGGAAAGCGTTGTAGAACAGTACAACCGTGACCTTGCCGAGTGGGAATATCAAGTCAGCAGGAAACCGACAGCCGCCGCCAAAGAACAGCACAGACCACCCGAAAAGCAGAGCGTGCTAAAACATCTGCGTGAGATACAGGAACGCAACAAGCAGAAACCACCGCAAAGACAGCGTAAGAAATCCATTGACAGAGATAGCCGATAGGCATTGAAAAACCGCCGTTACGGTTTTGCCCATAGCGGCGGCATACATAATATTCTATTTGTTCTCACAATTTTTAACAAACGCTTGGACAACTGAGAAAATTCTCATATGCAGTAAAGAAGCAAGTAACTGAAAACAAGCGATAGACCTCCAGTTTGTTTTATACATTTCCACAATGCAAAAACTATGAAAACCTCTCAGGTTACTATTTACCAACTATGAAAACCTTTCTCTCTATTTTTGTTATTATCACTTGACAAAATGTAATGAGCATATTACACTATGTATGTAATTACTTAGTTACATTTTGGAAAGGAGAGATGACTTTGATATGGAATAGGATTAAAGTTCTACGAGCCGAAAGAGATTGGACACAAGCAGATTTGGCAGATAAGGTTGGGATTTCTCGACAGGCGGTTATATCAATAGAAAAATATAAATATACTCCGTCTTTGGAGTTGGCTTTTAAGATTGCAGAAGTCTTTGGCGTTTCTATTGATGAAGTTTTTGAGCATAGGGAGGATAAATAACATGAATGAACAAATAATTATCTTAGTTTTTCTCATTATCGCATTAGGCATAACTCTTTGGTTATATATTTCAAAAGCCAAGAAGCAAGTGAAATACAGAGGAGATGAACGCTGGCAACTGATACAATTAAAAGCGAGTAATACCGCAAATCTTGCACATTCGATTTTGATAGTTTTAATTGCTGTTCTACCACTTTTTATAAATATGCAAACAACAGTTACACTCCAACGAGTTTCAATTTTTGCTTTGCTCTATATTGGAATACGCAATTTAATTGAACTGGTTGCAACGATTTATTTTGACAAGCGATTATAATGTGGACACAAAATGTTTAAGAATACAAATATTGCACATGAAATCCTGCTGGCGGTATTGTTACTTTGCACAGCATATCTAGTATATTTGATTATAGTCAATCCATTGGGTAAGCATGACATTATACTTGCACTGACTGTTACGATAGGATTTATTTCATTAGGACAGGATAAGAAAAAAGATAGATTTCTGCTTATCGAATGAATAGCAAAAACAGCCGGTCAAGATAAACGGGTTACACTCGCCGTTGACTGGCTCATCTGTCCTTGCGATATGGTAATTAAGAGAGCGACAGCAAAAATGCTGCCGCCCTCTTTTTAGGTATAAATCAGTTCGCTATATATAATTTCTCTCGCCCTTGCTTGTATCTCATTCATTCTTCCAATCCATAATATCGGGCTTTCTGCTTTTAGTTGTTTGGTCACGCCCTCCCTGTCAGCCATTTGCTCGACCAAGCGGAACATCATATTTGTTGCCTGTTCGTTAATGTCAGCAAGGTAACTGTTCAACTTGCCGCTTGTGAGCAGTGTAATGTAAACCGCCCTTTTATGTTCCTGCAAATAGCGTTTGTGTCGCTGTCCCCATAAGCCGATAGGCTTGTGTTCTTTTTCGGTTGGTAAAGTAAGACAAGGAATATAATAATCTCCCTGCAACTCATACCATAAACCGTTTCTTTCATCATAAATATACTTGTCCATTAAAAAATCCTCCGTTATAATATATTCGCACATATGTCACAGTTCTCCGATTGCCACACTCTGTTATATCTTGTTATGAGATTTTCTTGCCCTTGATTTTGCCCTTATAAGCACTCAGGGAAAGAGTAAATTTGTGTGAAATCATATAAAGGGATAAGGCGAACACACTGCGATAAATCCTTTATTTTCAAGGCTTTTGGAGGATTTTATTGATAACCTATGGAGAGCAATAATCACTCATAATTTTATGGTTTTCAAATTCAAGTTTGGAGAATTGAAAAAAACGGAATTTACCTATTAAGATATATAAACTGTTGACAATAAAGCTCCTATATAGTATGTTTTTAATAAACTACTATATAGGAGCTTTTGCATGGAAATGAATGGAGGATTTCTTGTTACCAAAATAAAACAGCTTGGAGACCGGATTTTCGAGAAGATTCTCAGTGAAAAGAATATTGATGCATTTAATGGAGCCCAGGGGCGTATTCTTTATGTGCTGTGGCAGAAGGATGGTATTTCAATCAGGTCACTCTCGACTAAATGCGGATTAGCGATAACATCTCTTACTACGATGCTGGAAAGAATGGAAAATCAAGGGCTGATAAGCCGTGTTCAGTCTGAAACGGACAAAAGGAAAACGCTCCTATTTCTGACTGAGAAAGCACATGCCTTAAAGGGCGAGTACGATTCTGTATCTGATGAGATGGGCAGTATTTACTACAAAGATTTTTCAGAGGAAGAAATTACCCGGTTTGAGGAATGCCTCGACCGCATCAGAAAGAATCTTGAGGAGTGGCAGAAGTCATGAGTATTTGTATCAAAGATCAGATTCAGAACATGAATATCGTCATTGGCTGCACAGTGGGGTGTACATATTGCTATGCCCGCAACAACGTGAAACGCTGGCATATGATTGATGATTTCGCTGACCCTGAATTCTTTCCGGGTAAGCTCAAGATGATGGAAAAGAAACGTCCGCAGAACTTTCTTCTTACTGGCATGAGTGATTTCTCTGGATGGAAGCCGGAATGGAGAGACGAGGTATTTGCAAAGATCCGTGAAAATCCACAGCATCAGTTCCTGTTCCTTACCAAGCGACCTGATTTGCTGGATTTTGATACCGATCTGGAAAACGCATGGTTTGGCGTTACGGTGACGAGGAAAGCAGAACTGTGGCGTATCGATGCCCTTCGGAAAAACGTCAGAGCAAAACATTACCATGTTACCTTTGAGCCGTTATTCGACGATCCCGGCACAGTTGACCTTTCCGGAATCAATTGGATCGTTGTGGGCACCATGACCGGAGCTCAGAACAGGAAGATTCATACGGAGCCGGAATGGGCATGGTCTCTGGCGGACCAGGCACATAAGCTCGGCATTCCGGTGTTTATGAAGGAAGATCTTGTCCCTATCATAGGGGATGAAAATATGATTCAGGAAATGCCGGAAGAATTTAATAAAGTGTTAGAGGTACAGAAATCATGGAAGAAGTAATAAATGGAATCCTCATTCGTGAGGTGGAAACAAAGAACATCATGACTAAGTCTAGTCTGCCGGTAGGCGGTTACTCGGTCAATCCCTATGTGGGCTGTACACATGCCTGCAAGTATTGCTATGCTTCTTTTATGAAGCGCTTTACCGGGCACAAGGAGGAATGGGGCACTTTCCTTGATGTGAAGCATTGGCCGGAAATTAAAAATCCGAAGAAATATGCCGGACAGCGGGTGGTCATCGGTTCTGTGACAGATGGCTACAATCCACAGGAGGAGCAATTCGGGAATACCAGAAAACTTCTGGAACAGCTGATCGGCAGTGACGCAGATATTCTGATCTGCACAAAGTCGGATCTTGTGGTACGAGATATTGATCTGCTGAAGAAGCTTGGACATGTAACCGTTTCATGGTCGATCAACACACTAGATGAAAATTTCAAGAACGATATGGATTCTGCTTCGAGCATTGAGCACCGTATCTCTGCTATGAAGCAGGTATATGAAGCAGGTATCCGTACAGTCTGTTTCGTATCCCCGGTATTCCCCGGTATCACGGATTTTGAAGCAATCTTTGAGCGGGTAAAGGATCAGTGCGATCTGTTCTGGCTCGAAAATCTCAATCTTCGAGGCGGTTTCAAAAAGACAATTATGGATTATATCGCCGGAAAATATCCTGATCTTGTACCACTTTACGACGAGATCTATAACAAGCATAACCGCAGCTACTTTGAAGCACTTGAAGTAAAAGCTGAGAAAATGGCTAAGAAATATGATTGTGCCTTTGTGGATAATGAAATGCCTTATGGCAGAGTCCCGCAGGGACATCCGGTGATCGTAGATTATTTCTATCATGAGGAAATCCGTGGGACAGAGAATACCGGAAAAAGAAATCGCTAACTTCAAGTTGAACAAAATCGCTGCGCGATGGCCTGCCAAGGCTGTGGCGCAGTTTTTCTATAACTTAATAAAAAGCAGTGGAAACCAAGTCCTACAAGTAGTATTGTTAAGTCACCACAACCAACAATCAAACAGGATCGACATCCCCACTGCCTATGATAAGAATACCATTGAGCTGCCTTTCTGGCAAGCAGTTTTATTATGCTAATGCTCCTCCATGTAAGCAGTGTTTATACATTTACGATTTACTTTACATGGAGGATTTTATTATGTACGAAGAAATTTTTAATCAGATTAGATCTGCTGCGAATAAACGGAATCTCAAGGATTCCACGATTCATGCATACTGTACCAGTGTTGCTCATTTTTTGAACCACACAGCCAAGGATATAGATGCATTAACAACTGACGATGTTGATATATTCCTAACTGAAAAGAAACTTTCTGGGATTTCACCAGAAACATACAATCACTACCATTCAGGAATCCGCTTCTTTTACAAAAAAGTATTGAAGATGAATTGGGATGATGATGACATACCTCGTATGAAAAGGGACAGAAAGTTACCAACGGTGCTTACAAAAGCAGAAATATCAGCTATTTTTGATGCTACACCAAATCTGAAGCATAAAGCTATGATCGCTACTATGTATTCAGGCGGACTTCGTGTTTCAGAAGTCACACACCTTCATTATGATGATATTTCACGCACGAACAAAACCATACACATCCGCGATGGAAAAAGCCGATCTGACCGTTATACTTTGCTTGCAGACCGGACGCTTGAAATATTGACAGAATACTGGTTTCAATGTGGCAGGCCAAGAGGGATTCTGTTCCCAAGTTCATGGACAGGGGATTATCTTACAAAAGATAGTGTCATTCAGTTTTTTCGTGAAAGCGCCGAAAGAGCAGGCATTCAAAAACACGTCTCCACACATTGTTTGTGGTTGTGAGAAGTACCAGATGTCCCTTGATGGAATGCGAGAAACTCATGACTGGTTCAGAAAGCCGGGAAGTTTTGATCTGACGATTGAAAAAATCGGATGTCTGAACAGAGCAGGAATAAAAAGTGTAATTATGAGTACGGTATCCAAAACAAATATGGATGAGATACCGGATATTATTGATGAAGTTGTAAAAGCGAAAGTAAAGGTTTTTGCATTTTCCCGCTATGTGCCTACAGGTGGTGAAGTTGACACAAGCATGACACCGGAAGAATACAGAAAACTTCTGGAAGTCTGTGATGCAAAGTACAAGGCATATGAAAAGGCTGGATGCGAGACCTATTTTAATAAAAAGGATCATTTGTGGACGTTGTATGAATATGAAACGGGACAGTTTAAGCTTCCCAAGAGTACAGAGGCAGGAATGATCTATGGTGGCTGTAACTGTGGAAACTGTCATATTACCATATCTTCCAATGGAGATATTATGGCATGCAGAAGGGTGACAGACAGTAAAGTGGCCAATATTTTTGAAGACCGACTGGCAGACGTCTGGATCTGTCAGATGGAAAAATACAGAGATTATGATAAATTTGTAAAATGCAGCAAATGTGAACTTAAAGCATGGTGCCGGGGATGTCCGGCAGTTGCCAATGGAACAAGCGGTAACTTTTATGGAGCTGATCCGCAGTGCTGGAAGACTAGAAATGAGATTACCGGGGAGATATTGGAGGAGCGATAGTGTGAAAGAAAGTAGAGGACAGCCATAAATGGGCATACTTTAATAAGCTGTCTTAATTAGGCAACTTTTTGAAGCGTTAT
>NZ_JAOQJM010000034.1:0-8710 GCF_025566865.1 Blautia acetigignens | reverse complement strand
TTTACAGCACAATGTAGAGAGTTGAAACACTTTCATTACTATTTGTGCCGCCAGCCGAAGGCGGCGGAATGGAGATTAAGATGAAGAAAGCAGACAGAATATATTATGGCGGAGATTATAATCCTGACCAGTGGGATGATCAGACAATAGATGAGGATATGCGCTTGTTTAAAAAAGCTGGAATTAATTTATTAACTCTTCCAGTTTTTTCATGGGCAAAGCTTGAGCCAGACGAGGGTGTTTATAATTTCGAATGGTTGGACCGAATCATTGATAAAATTTGGGAAAACGGTATTCATGTATGCCTTGCTACTCCAACTACTGCACAACCGGCCTGGCTGTCCACCAGATATCCAGAAGTACTTCCTGTTGATATTGCAGGAAGAAAAAGAACTCATGGAATGCGCGTGTTCTTCTGCGTAAACAGCTTGAAATATCGAGAAAGAGCAGCTGCAATTGCAGAGCAAATGGCTATGCGTTACGCCCATCATCCAGCACTTGCGATGTGGCATGTTTCCAATGAATATGGAACCTATTGTTACTGTCCGACCTGTCAGGCAAAGTTTCGTGTATGGTTAAGAAAACGTTATGGAACAGTGGATGAACTGAATAAAAGATGGCACACCACGTTCTGGGGAAGAATTGTCAGTAGCTTTGAAGAAGTAACACTACCTACAGAATTAAATGATGATTATCGGTTTAATCCGGCAATTCAGTTAGACTATATGCGCTTTGTAACAGATTCAACAGCGGAATGTTTCCAGAATGAATATGATATTCTGAAAAAATATAATCCGGAGATTCCTATTCAGACAAATATGTCTGGTTTTATCAAGAAATTAGATCAATTTACCATGACTAAGAAATTGGACATAGTAGGATGGGATAACTATCCGTGGCCAGATGATCCGGCGTATTTCGTGGCAATGAAGCATGATATTATGCGAGGCTTAAAAGGAGGCCAGTCTTTTGTTCTAACAGAGCAGTCTCCAAATCAGCAGAACTGGCAGCCTTATAATCTGCTAAAACGTCCTGGTGAAGTGAGAAGATTATCCTATCAGGCAATGGCGCATGGAGCAGATACCTGCCTGTTTTTCCAGATGAGACAGTCTGTTGCCGGACAGGAAAAATTCCACGGGGCAATTATTAGCCATTCAGGAAGAGAGGATACAAGAGTTTTCAGGGAATCAAGTGTA
The DNA here is from genome assembly GCF_025566865.1 of Blautia acetigignens. Classification (NCBI taxonomy): domain Bacteria; kingdom Bacillati; phylum Bacillota; class Clostridia; order Lachnospirales; family Lachnospiraceae; genus Blautia; species Blautia acetigignens. Next base: position 7,514 of record NZ_JAOQJM010000034.1, on the reverse strand, counting down.
TTGGGAGCTGAGCTAGCGCATATAGGAGATACTTTTTTGAATGGAAGGACACCTGCAAGGGTAGGAATCCTTTTTGACTGGAACAACTGGTGGGCATTGGAACTTTCCAGCGGTCCGTCTAAGGATATGGATTATCTAAAAACAGTTTCTCTTTATTATGAAACCCTGTATCGACAGAATATCGGAGTAGATTTTCTGCCATTTGAGGCAGAGCTGGAGAAATATGATCTCGTTATAGCACCTATGATTTATATGGAAAAAAATAATATTGGCGAAAAGTTAAATGCATATGTGAAAAATGGCGGAACTCTGGTTACTACAGTTATGTCTGGACTTGCAGATGAAAATGACCGTTGCGTATTCGGTGCTTATCCAGGAAAATTAAAGGACATGCTTGGAATCTGGGTAGAAGAAACGGACGCTCTTCGCCCGTATGAACAGAATCATATGAAAATCGAAAAGGCGGATATGGTTTCAAGAGAAGAATATTCCTGTGACTTTTTGTGTGATATTATTCATCCAGAAGGTGGTGCGGAAGTTCTTGCAACCTATGAAGATGACTTTTATGCAGGAATTCCATGCGTGACCTGCAATACTTTCGGAAAAGGAAAAGCTTACTATATTGGAACTCAGCCAGAACAGAAATTTCTGGAAGAACTGATGGAAAAAATTTGTAAAGACTGCAATATCGAAAGCGTATATTCCGCAGATGAAGGTGTGGAGCTGACAGTCAGAAAATCCGATAAAGGTAGAATTGTTTTTGTGATTAATCATAACAGTAAAGAGGCAGAAGTTGATTTTGGAACAGATAAACTGAAAAGCCTTATTGATGAGCGGAAATTTACCGGGAAGAATACGATTCAGCCAGGAGACGTATTTGTAACCATAGTTGAGGAATAATTTGGAAGAAAATGGAGAAGTGTTGAAATGGAAAAGAATATTTTATTTCCCAAGTTAAATGGTTTCGTCCATGGTGGAGACTATAATCCGGAACAGTGGCTGGATCGTCCTGACATTCTGGAAGAAGATATCAGAATGATGAAAAAAGCAGGTGTGAACTGTGTTACACTTGGCGTTTTTTCCTGGTCCGTATATGAGCCTAGGGAAGGCGAATTTCACTTCGAGTGGCTGAAAAAAATTATGGACAGTTTATATGAAAACGGCATTTATACGATCCTTGCCACACCATCCGGCGCAAGACCAGCATGGTTGGATAAAAAGTATCCGGAAGCAATGCGAGTTGGAAAAAACGGCCAGCGAAATCATCATGGGGTGCGTCACAATCACTGCATGTCCTCACCGGAATATCGCAAAAAAACAGCACTTATGGACAAACTGCTGGCTGAAAAATTCGGACAGCATCCTGGTCTTATTATGTGGCATGTTTCCAATGAGTTAGGCGGAGAGTGCTATTGTCCTCTGTGCGTAGAGCGTTTTCAGAAGTACCTGAGCGAGCAGTTTGATCATGAAATCGACAAATTAAATCAGGCATGGTGGACAACCTTCTGGAGTCATCGTTACAATGATTTTGATCAGATTGAGCCGCCATTTGCAAATGGTGAAGGCAGTATTATGGGGCTGAACCTGGAGTGGAAACGATTTACTACCTGGAATATGAATGATTTTATGAATTCTGAAATTCAAGTACTCAAAGAGATTACCCCGGATATCCCTGTGACAGCAAATTTTATGATGCTTTACAATGGTCTTGATTACCGAAAAATGGCACCGTTTCTGGATGTGATCTCCTGGGACAGCTATCCACAATACAACAATGATTATGAAAGCTTGTATGAAACCATGACAGAAAATGGGTTTCATCACGCAGTGATGCGCGGGTTGAAAAAGGACAAGCCCTTTATGCTGATGGAAAGTGCACCTGGGCTGGTAAACTGGCATCCGTATAATAAAGTAAAAAGACCTGGCGTTCACAAGCTTGCGTGTATGCAGGCAATTGCCTGTGGTTCCGATACTGCTCAGTATTTTCAGTGGAGAAAAGGCCGCGGCTCCTTTGAGCAGTATCATGGAGCTGTTGTAGATCACCTTGGAAAGGATGATACCAGAATTTTCAGGGAGGTGGCAGAGGTTGGTGCTTTGCTCAAAAAAATTGCCCCTGCAGCAGGAACACTGGTAAAAGCAAAAACAGCTCTGTTATTTGACTGGGACAACCGTTGGGCAATCCAGGATGTAAAAGCATTAAGTGAAAACACAAAAAACTATGAAAAAACCTGCATTGGAATCTGGAAAGAATTTCAGAAGCTTGGAGTAGAAATGGATGTGGTTGGTTCCAATGATGATCTTAGTGATTATAAAGTAGTCGTAGCGCCTATGCTTTATCTTCTTCAGCCGGGAACCGCAGAAAACTTGCAGAAATTTGTGAAAAACGGCGGCCAGCTTTTAGCCACTTATTTTACCGGATATGTGGATAAAGATACCTTGTGTTATCTTGGCGGTTTTCCGGGAGACGGACTGGCAGATTTGTTCGGAGTAATTAGTGAGGAAATTGATACCTTATACCCCTCCGATAGAAACAGCTTGTGTTTTCCTGATGGAAAAAAATGGACTGTATATGATTACGCAGAAATCTTACGGGTTCAGGATGCACAGATCCTGGCTTCCTATGGAACTGATTTCTATGAGGGAAGTGCCGCATTAACTGTAAAAGAATGGGAAAGCGATACTCATACCGGAGAAAATGGTCGTGCCTATTACATAGCAGCAAGAGTTGCGCCTGAAGAAATGGGAAGTCTGTTTGAAACAATGCTTGCTGATGCCGGAATTGCAGTTAAGGATCTTCCGGGAGAAGTGGAATACCATCAACGTCAGGGAGAAGACACTACCTATGAATTCTATCTGAATCATGGCAAAGAAAAATCGCTGATAAAGAATGTAACAGGTAGGAATTTGCTCACAGGAGAAGATATTAACGAAACATTATCGCTAGCTGCTTATGATGTGGCGGTGATTTGTAAACAGTCATAACAATAATAAATGTGACACTAAATAAAGAAATTGGACTTGACGATGACTGCTTTGTAATCGTAAAATTTTTGTATAGATTACAAAAAAGATGGTATGAATTTATAGGCTTTAATGGGTATAATTCACAAGTGAAAATAGAAAATTCAAAAATCGGAAGGGTTTGAAGACTGTTAAAACAGAAAAAGAAGGAGACATTTGAAATGAAATTAGGAATTGTTTATACTAGCACAACACCAGAACTTATTGAGTGTGTAAACGAAGAAATCAGAAAAAATCTTGGAGATACCCCGGAAATTCTCAACTATCAGGATCCGTCTATTCTTGCAGAGGTAAGAGAGCATGGTTATGTAACTGCAGGTGCAGCAGCTCGCCTTGTGGGAATGTACATGCAGGCTGTTTCTGACGGGGCAGATGCAATTTTAAACTGCTGCTCTTCTGTTGGAGAAGTTGCAGATGCCGCACAGAATATTGGACGCTACACAGGCATCCCGATTGTTCGTATTGATGAGGAAATGTGCCGTGAAGCAGCTCGCCTTGGCAAGAGAGTAGGCGTACTTGCAACTCTTCCTACTACCCTGGAGCCTACCAAGAATACAGTCTCCCGTGTTGCAAGAGAAATGAACAGCCATGTAGAACTGGTTGATGGACTTGTAGATGCATTCGGCGCAGACCAGGATAAATTTAAAGCTCTTCTTTGTGCAAAGGCAGAAGAAATCGCAGATCAGGTAGATGTGATTCTTTTGGCTCAGGGATCTATGGCATATGCAGAAGATGCAATTCATGAGAAAATTGGCAAACCTGTACTTTCCAGCCCACGTTTTGGCGCACAGGCACTTGCAGCTGCATTGAAGGCTAAAGGATTATAAGATTAATCATATAGAGAACAAAACTGCACAATTAAAGGAGAACAACCATGCTGACAGATACAACCAGATCCCCTTACGCGAAGGTTCATGCGCTGGATGGGATGAAAGTAAAATGGACAGGCGGTCTTTGGAAGGAACGCTTTGATACCTGCGCGAACAGTACTGTGCCTCAGCTGAAGCATATGTTTGACAGCAAGGATATCAGCCATGTAGTGGAGAACTTTAAAATCTGCGCAGGAGATGCGCAGGGAGACTTTGACGGAACTGTTTTCGGAGACGGAGACTTTTATAAATGGATGGAATCTGCCATTTATACGGCTTATCAGACAGACAACCAGCTTCTGAAGGATGAGATTGAAAAATATATTGATCTCATCGGAAGAGCACAGCAGCCGGACGGCTATCTTTCCACCAAGCAGATCATTGGAGAGAGAAGCGGAAACGGCGTTTCCAGAATGGGAGATATTAACGATTTCGAGGTATACAACTTCGGACATATGTTTACAGCGGCCTGTGTACATAAAAGAATTACAGGTAAGGACAGCTTTCTTGCAATTGCAGCCAGAACGGCAGATTATCTGGAACACTTGTATGAAGAGGCAGAGCGCACAGGAGAAGTACAGACTGCAGTCTGCCCTTCCCACTATATGGGACTTGTGGAAATGTACCGTACTACTGGCGAAGCGCGTTATCTGAAGCTTGCAAAGCAGGCGATTGCGCTTCGTGACAGCGTAAAGAACGGTTTGGATGACAACCAGGATAAGATTCCGCTGAAGCAGCATGAGAAAATTCTTGGACATGCAGTTCGTGCCAATTATCTCTATGCAGGTGTAGCAGATCTTTGCCTGGAAGAGGAAGATCCGGACTATATCAATGTTCTCCACAAAGTATGGAGAAGCCTTGTGGATAAAAAGCTTTATATTACCGGCGGATGTGGAGCCTTGTATAATGGTGCCTCTCCGTATGGATACTTTTTTGATCATCAGCTTGTTCATCAAGCATATGGCTATGAGTACCAGCTTCCGAATATTACTGCATACAATGAAACCTGTGCATCTCTTGGCGGCGTTTTCTGGGCATACCGCATGTTCCAGCTGGAGCCAAAGGCAGAGTACTTTGATATTCTGGAACGAATGATGCTGAATACCAACCTGGCTGCACTGAGCCTGGACGGAAAAAGATTTTTCTATGAAAATATGTTAAGACGTGCCAGGAAGCTTGACTATAAGCTGATCTGGCCTCTTACAAGAAGCGAATATATTCTCAGCTACTGCTGTCCTCCAAACCTGGCAAGAACCATCGCCCAGTCCAGCGAATATGCATATCTTACATCTGATAACAGCGTATGGACCGGTATGTACGGTGCTAGTGAAGCACAGGTGAAGCTGGAAAATGGCGGAGAATTCACATTGGTACAGTCCACTGATTATCCGTTCGATGGAGCAATCCGCTTCACAGCAAAGAATGTGAAGGTAAATGCTCCTGTTCACTTAAGACTGCGTGTTCCGGGATGGGCAGCTTGTGGTCACATCAAGGGCGCTGGCACAGACCGCGAGCTGACAGCAGCAGATGCAGGCACTTATCTGGATATTCTCGTAGAGGATTTACAGAATATGGATGTACAGCTGAATCTGGATATGAAGATCCGCTATACAGTAGCTAATAACATGGTTGAAGAAACTGTGGGACAGGCTGCAATTGAGAGAGGACCATTGGTATATTGCTGCGAGAGTGTAGATACCCATGCATCGACTCTGGATGACATTTATCTGGATCTGAATGCAGAGTTTGTTCCTGTTGAATTTGAAATCGAGGGAAGAAAAATGACAGCCCTCGAGACTGAGGAATATACCATTGACCGTTCTGAGTTTGACAGAAATGCTCTGTATCAGCCGCTGAAATACCATGGTATGAGCAAAAAGCATGTACGTCTGATTCCATATTATGCATGGGATAACCGTGATTACGGTGAGATGAGAATCTGGTTTCCAATCGCATATACCGTATAAAAATGGGTACTGTGCCCGTAATTGACTGGGCAATAAGACACCAACAGAATGGAGAGTTATAGAAGCTATGGAATGCAAAGTAATTCCTTTCCAGACTGCTGCGGAAAGAGACAAAACAGATGCCGACAAAGCAGAAGCACTTCTTTCCAAGGCAATGGAAGGTTTTCATAAAAAATTAGTAGTACTGGATGATGATCCGACTGGAGTTCAGACCGTTCATGATGTGTCTGTTTATACTGACTGGGAAGAAGAATCCATTCGCAAGGGATTTGAGGAAAAAGAAAACATGTTTTTTATCCTCACCAATTCACGGAGCTTTTCTGTAGAGGAAACTACAAGAGTTCATCTGGATATTGCCGCAAGAGTGGCAAAGGTTGCCAGAGAACTGGGACAGGATTTTATGATTATTTCCCGTGGAGATTCTACTTTAAGAGGTCACTATCCGCTGGAAACACAGCTTCTGGCAGACGGTCTGACAAAAAATGAGGGCGCTGTTGTTGATGGGGAGATTATCTGCCCGTTTTTCCCAGAGGGCGGACGCTATACAATGGATAACATCCATTATGTAAAAGAACAGGACAATCTGGTTCCTGCCGGAATGACAGAGTTTGCAAAAGACAAGACCTTCGGCTACAAATCCTCCGACCTTACGGAATATGTTGAGGAAAAAACAGCCGGAAAATATAAAAAAGAAGACTGCATCACAATTTCTCTGGAAGAGCTGAATGCGTTGGATATACAGGGGATCAAAGCAAAGCTTATATCTGCGAAAGACATGGCGAAGATTATTGTGAATGCAGTTTCCTACGCAGATCTGAAGGTTTTTTGTACAGCACTGGTGCTTGCTATGAAAGAGGGAAAACATTATATGGCAAGAACAGCAGCAGCTTTTACCAAGGTAATGGGACGCATTCTGGACCAGCCTCTTCTTGGAAAAGCACAGCTGGAGGGTGCGACCAAAAACGGTGGAATCGTTCTGATCGGTTCCCACGTGAAGAAGACTACAGACCAGCTGAACTGTCTGAAGGAACTGGACGGACAGGTCGATTTTATGGAATTCCAGGTAAACACCGTTTTCGAAGAAAATGGTCTGGAGAAAGAGGTAGAGAGAACGGTGAAGGCAGCAGAGGAAAAAATCCTTTCAGGCAGAACCGTTGTAATTTATACAAGCAGACAGCTTCTTGCACCGGAGAACATGACTCCGGAGGAGAAACTGCAGATTTCCGTAAAAATTTCCAATGCTGTGACAAGTATTATCGGCAAGCTTCAGGTGAAACCGAAATTTATTATAGCAAAAGGCGGAATCACATCCTCAGATGTGGGAACCAAGGCACTTCATGTAAAGAAAGCCCGGGTTATGGGTCAGGTGAAGAAGGGAATTCCGGTTTGGATGACCGGAGAAGAGAGTAAATTCCCCGGAATGCCTTATATTATTTTCCCAGGCAATGTAGGAGAGGTAAGTACTCTGAAGGAAATCGTGGAAGAATTAATTTGAACGTAGATAAGCATTCCCCCGCTTCAAGTGCGCGGAATACTAAGCGGTGGGTGAGGGGGAGATGCTAAATGGGAGGCAATAGTGTGAAAGAAAGTAGAGGACAGCCATAAATGGGCATACTTTAATAAGCTGTCTTAATTAGGCAACTTTTTGAAGCGTTAT